>JAPYOT010000008.1:13126-40019 GCA_029938045.1 Fidelibacterota bacterium
AGTAAGCCCACGCGCTTTACAATATCCAATGCGATATCTTTTTCTTTTGTTCCTTTACGTCCAGTGGTCCCCGGGTCTTTACCACCATGTCCTGCATCCAAAACAACCGTGTCCAACCGCCAACGATCTTTTACTTTTTTAATCCGCGCCACACTATTATCCATGGGCGTACGCAAGGTGATTACAATTTCGCCCGGGTCTTTATTTTGATATACTTCGTGGCTTTGGACTTTGCTCCGCATCTGAAATGCCAATTGTGCCGTTTTTCCCAGTTGGTCTGCCGCAATTGTTCGAATAACGCCCCGTGTATCGCTTCGCCGAATTTCAGTTGTATCTGCCAACCCACCTGCAACCGTTAAATAAAACCATCCATTTTCATGGAAAAAAGAACTGATATTCCCCTCCGGAAATGTATGGCGTGTACGCACCCGTAAAATGGTTCCATTGGCCTTTTGAGAGATTTCAACACCCAAAATAGTAAATTCTTTCATATCGATATCTAAAACCATCCGACGTGGGTCATAATGAATCCCCGGAAATGTAGTTCGTTTTACAATATTAAAGAAGGATTCCGCCGGGAGATAAATATCGTTTTGCGTCCAAATGGCGTGCATGGGCATTTGATATACTTGCTCATCCACTAAAATATAACTGCTATTCCCAGAAATCTTGATACGGTGATTTCCAAGGTATAACACCATTTTCCCTCGTGCTTCATTAATGAAGGGCTTCCTATTCGCAAGAATGCGGGACACATCTTTTGTGGACACATATGTCCCTCTCAATCGATCAAGTGTTTTGATATCATCCATGGAGTTATCCAATCGGTTCACCACACGGACGGAGCCGGAAATTCCTATAGAGGCAATGGTGGACATGATTAAAAAAACGTTAAATGTGCGACGAAACATAGTCTGGAAATTATCCTTGATTGAGACCGGAATCAATAAGCGACTATAGCGCGGCTTGAATAAATAATCCGCCGGATATATTCACATTGGAGTTAAAAGACAAATCTAAATAATTCACGCGAATTTTCAGACCCAACTTGGATGCATTAGAAATATTAAACAATATCTTCACCCCCTGGCTGTGACTCGAATGGGGGATCATCCGCGTAAGCATTTCTCCCGGAAGATTCACATCCCAGAAATAAACCCTCGAATCAAAGTGATCAATAATGGCCCCCATCCAATCCAATTCTAATCGGTAATGCTGCTGATATATATGGAATCGAAAATCTAATCCATGGCTCTGATGGATTTCTTTTTCACCTGTCCTGACAGACTGATACTTCACCTGCGTTCGCCAGGTTTTTTGATCATATTGATGTTCTAATTTAATACCGTCTTTTTTTTGGAACCCCGAAACCACCAAGGGTGCATATACTACATCATTTGTTGCATCTTTTTGTTCTTTTTTCACCTGAAAAACAATTTTATGGTTTTTTATTATTGTTTCTGTTCTGAGCCCAATTTCATAACCATTTATTTCCCGAATATGGTGTTGAAACATATCGGCATAAATCATGAGATTTGTTTTCCCCACACGAATATAGGCTCCTTGGAAAAACCCTGTTTCTGACAAATCTGTACCGCGCCATTCTACCATGGGGTTGCCCATTTGACCGATAGAACTGGAGTTTATATCTCTGTATTGAATAATATATTTAAATGGGCGAATACGATAGTTTAATCCAAAAATTATGGATGGGGGACCAGCCCCAAGTGATAATTCTCCACCGGCGCGAATATTTTCAAAATTATAAGATCCAAAAATGGATTGAACTCTCGGTGCAAAAACGGTCCCAATTAATATGGATGAATTTTTATATTGCCAAGCCCCTCTCGAAAAATTTTGATATTCGTATTTATTCTCTCCCGCAAGGCCGTGGGAAAAAACGATGGTTCCAAGATGTGTTTTCTGCTCAAAAGCAAACCCTCTGGTTCGGTTCATTCCTGTTGATGATTTATATCCTTTCAGTCCATTTTGTATAGCAGTGCCTGTATTCACGGTACTCCAACCTTTTCTAGCGGGAAATGGTTTCCCCGATACAAGGCCAAATCCCAAGGCCATTTGATGATCCCCTGCAATCCAGCGCCTATTCTCGGTTCTATGCTGAATATATAAACTTTGCTGATCTAAAATGTTCACGCCAGACCTATTGCGAACAGATAGGGCGCCCACCTCCTGTGTGGGTGTATCCATCCTTCCTTTCCAGCGATATCGTACACCATCAGTCATGGATGCAATTTGCTGAATATAGATTTTGTGAGGAACCCCTTTGTTTCTTTGTAAGGTATCGAAGATGAATCTTAAAGCTGGGGAAATGTCTTTTGATGTTTTTAAAGATGTGAAATCACGGCTATTCAATGATGTGCGAATTAGATCATAATCTTCTTCGGCTAAAAAAGTCAGTACCAAAATTTCTTCCAATAATCGATGGGTCAATCCCGTGGTATTGGATAAAATATCATCCAGAATAATTAACTCATCCTCATGGATATTATCCTCCTCGTCCTGGGAAATTAATCTCAGAATATCTTCGGAAGTTTGGGCCGAAATGAGTGGGCTACCTACCCAAAGGCATAGTAAACCCCACCCAATGAGACTGCCCCAAGTGTGGGTGATTTGCCATTGCATAATTGATATTTACCTGGAGAAGATTGATTCCAATTGCTCCTGTCACCTGACCGGTTCCAGATACGAATCCTGTATGGATCGATAACCAGTCCTTTGGCAAAAAGCGGAATCCTGATTTGAGTTGTCCTTCGAAAGCGGTATCCTGTTCCCATTCTATTTGTACGGATATTTTTTTTGTAGGGTGAAAGGACAGGGCCGATAAAATGAGTTGGGGTAATGGGTCCTTCGACTTCCCAATGTTTGGACCATTGATATTATGTAAAATGGTCCCCCATCTAATATTATCATTTAATTTGACTTGCCATGCCAATGACATTCCCATCGTGGTGGCTGAACTATAATTTGGAATTGAGAGAGAATACATATTAATTGTAACCCCTGCCTGAAATCTTTGCTTAATCTGCCGGCCATAGGCAAGGGAAACGGTAGATTCTTTATATTGTTTTACGCCAAACGTTTGGATACCAAGTGCAAAATTTCCCCAACGACTTGGGATTTCACCTACAAAGTTATGATGTGATAATGGTTTTAAATTAAATCTTCGGCCTGTCTGACCTGCAAAGCGAATTTGGCTACCCATGGCTAATGATGCAGGATCCATGATAAACCCTAATATATTTCTATTAAAATTAATATGGCTCATGCCTAAGCCAGCATTCATGGGGGAAAGAAACGGGTGTTCGAAAGCAGCCCATAGGTAAACTGCTGACAATATAAAAGTGCTTATATATCGTATTCTATATATCAATCGTCCTTAAAATAAAAGCGTCCCGATTAATATCGGGACGCTTTTTTTTATTTACTTCTTGGCGCTTACTTCTTGTACCAAAATACAATGAGCATCAAGGCAAGCAGACCAGCAAACCCGGCATCACCGAATTTACTCATTAAGTTGCCAATGCCAGCAATGACACCGAAGTAATCGTCATAGAGAATACCAACTACGATTCCGAGTACAACCAATCCTTTTAAAAGATCGGTAATATCCCCGATAAACGCAGTGATGGTTTCAAAGGCCTTATTCATTTGTTAACTCCTAGGATTATTATAGTAGATCGGTGTTCCGTAAAGAACGCCAACAATCTACCGATTAACCTGCAAAAGAAACAAAGATTAACAAGGCTAACAGACCGGAGAATCCTCCATCTAGGAATGATTCTACCAAGTCTACTAAACCGCCGATGGGGTCAAACCCTGTTGAGTAAAGGATGTTTACGAATACAAACATCACGATTAGGGCTTTGATTAAGCCAACTACGGAATTAGCAATACCTTGTACGGTTGAAGTGAAATCAGCCATTAGGTTCCTCCTTGGTTATGTTAAATTGAATAAAAAAGGGGGCAAGTATCCCTTGTCCCCTTATTATTCAATTCTATCTCGTTTATGTATGTGGTTTTCTTATCCACTGTCATTTCTTTCGCATGGAATTTAACAAGAAAATATAATTAATCAATAATTTTTGAATAGGGAACAATTATTCACCTTTTCTCTTCGTGAATCACCATTTATATGGCTAAAATCCCACTCTGAATTCAATATGAAAATTTCGGAAAGTTTATGACAAAATTAAAAATTACACATATTTTTGGACGAGAAGTGCTCGATTCCCGAGGGAATCCCACTATTGAAGTTGATGTGCAATTGCAAGATGGCACGGTTGGAAGCGCCATGGTTCCGTCCGGTGCATCCACAGGTGAGCATGAAGCTGTGGAACTTCGTGACAAAGATAAAAACCGCTATTTGGGAAGGGGAGTTCAGACTGTGGTTAATAATGTCAATACGTTTATTGCAGATCATTTGGTGGGCATGGATGCCAATAACCAAGCCGATATTGATCAAGCCATGATTGAATTGGATGGATCGCCTAATAAATCCAATATAGGTGCCAATGCGATTCTAGGCGTTTCCATGGCTGTGGCCAGGGCCACTGCTGGATCCATCGATCAACCCCTTTATTCTTATTTGGGTGGTGAACAATCCAATATGCTACCCATTCCTATGATGAACATTTTAAATGGGGGAAGCCATGCTGATAATAATGTGGACATTCAGGAATTCATGGTTTTTCCTATCGGCGCGGACTCTTTTTCGTCCGCCCTCCAGATGGGTGTAGAAACATTCCATCATCTGAGATCTGTTTTAAAGAAAAAAGGACTTAATACTTCTGTGGGAGATGAAGGAGGCTTTGCGCCAAACCTCCGATCCAATGCGGAGGCAGTGGAGGTTATTCTGGAAGCCATAGAAAAAACGCCTTATGTACTAGGCAAAGATTTGTTTTTAGCGTTGGATGTGGCTGCCAGTGAAATATATAAAGATGGTTTTTATCATCTTGCATCTGAAAAAAAACAATATTCATCGGAAGAAATGGTTGATTATCTCACATCGCTGGCAGATCAATATCCAATCATATCTATCGAGGACGGGTTAGATGAAAACGATTGGCAGGGATGGCAGCAGCTAAACAGAGTTTTAGGTGATCACGTCCAAATTGTGGGCGATGATCTTACCGTAACTAATTTGACCCGACTCCAGCGCGCCATTGATGAAAATGCCATGAATGCAATCCTGATTAAACTGAACCAAATCGGAACCGTGACCGAAACCATTCAAGCAATCGAATTGGCCAAAGCCAATCATTACGGTGCGGTGATTTCTCACCGATCTGGCGAAACAGAAGATGTGATTATTGCGGATTTTTCTGTAGCCATGGGGATGGGTCAGATTAAAACCGGCTCTGCTTCCCGGACTGATAGAATCGCTAAGTATAATCAGCTGCTTCGAATTGAGGAGGCGCTTGGATCTTCAGCTCAATTTCCAGGGAAAGAGGTATTGGGCTGCTCGTGAGCATCAAGGGAAAATCTGGCCGTATAAAACGAAAACGCGCTATAGGATCTTCCAGCCTTGATGTGCAAAAACGGGTCATCCGTGCTATTTTGGTGATGGGTGCTGTGGCATTGCTAATCATCTTCTTTTTTGGGGATCATGGACTCTATCAGCTCTATAACCTGAAACAAGAAAGAGCCCACATCCAGGAAAAAATCAATGAACTGAGAAAAGAAAAACTCACTTTAGAGGGTGAAAAAACAAAACTCAAGACTGACTATAAATACATTGAAGAATTGGCCCGGGAGAAATACCGTATGGCTAAAAAGGGAGAGAAAGTTTTTAAGGTGATTGAGAAGAAAAAGAAAGATTGATATTAATCTTTTTCCTGATCTCGTCCCAAATGCCGACTGTGTGTATATAATTCATCTTTTTCGTCTTCAGTGAGACCATCATAACCAACCTTATTGATTTTATCCAACAGACGATCCACGGTCTGCTGCATGTTCATTTTTCTAACTTTTTTCCGTTCCACTTTATTATGTCGTACCTCCGCAACTTTTGAATTAATCAAAAGCCGCATCCTCAGCAATGTCCATGGCGATTTTAGATAAATATACCCGATCACCATTCCAGAAAGATGGGTCAAGTGACTAATATTAGAGCCAGATGTTCCCATAGAAGAAACAAAAGCCATGGCACCTAAAAATATAACAAAATATTTTACCTTGACCGGGAAAAGAAAATAAATTAAAATTTTTCGGTTAGGGAACATGAGTCCATATGCTAAAAGCAATCCGTAGATCGCTCCGCTGGCCCCAATCAACACTGTATATGGATTGCCAATATTAAAGAACAACCACACTAACCCAGAACCCACACCAGTGGTAAAATAATATTTTATAAATCCATCCCGTCCCCAAATGGATTCCAATTCTGAACCAAACATCCATAAAACAAACATATTCATAAAAATATGAAAAAAATCACCATGGACAAACATGTAGGTTAGGGGTTGCCAGATCATGGGCCAGATGGATTCGGATGAGAGACCAAATATTTGAGCCAAGTCTATTTGATTTTTGGCAATGATTCGAAAAAGGAAAAGGATTGCATTCACAGAAATCAACACTTTGATTGCTTCCGTGAATATTTGTGGCCGAAAAGGAATATTCCCCTGTTCTGATTGAAATTGGTATTGCATATCTATTGCGTTATTTTACGAATTTATACATATTTAGGGGGAATTCCGTTCCAATTTTATTGATTAAAATTTATATCATCCCCTGCATTTTTTTCAATCGAATCCAATTCATGGGATTCATGGGAAAGGAATTTTTACTATAAGGTGCTTCCGGCACTTTCAGTTGGGGCCGATTATATAATTGAACCGTAAGCCCCATTTCCTTCTGGGTTTTCATCAATGACACAGCAGCGCTGATGAAAAAATCCCGGGGAAGTAATCCCTTGATTTTTTGAAAACCATATTTTAAAAGCCCATCCCTGATCAGAGTGGTGCAGCTCCGCTTGTAAAAACTAAAATCCCGGTATTTCTCCGGTTGATCCGGGTTGGGCGGCGTGGCATGAATTGTATTGAGCTCATTGTGGTAAATCTCCGATAGTCGGTCTGCATCTATTCCTTCTAGTCGGATCACATGGATACCGCGCATGAAATTCCGTCCAAACTTGTCATAATATGCAGTTCCATCTTCTAAAATTTCAAATTTCCCTGTGGTGGGTGATGGCGCAAATTCACCCAAAGCCGGCCGGTACATATATTCCGCTTCATCCATGGATTCATTTTCATTAATCAAGTGAGAAAAATTAAAAAATTCACCATTCACATTGATGGCATTATGACCAAAGGTCGATGCAGGATATTTTATCAATCGCTCATTATAGTATATTTCAACATATGGATTTTCTGATGGCGGTAGATCCGGCCACATGATAATAATCTGCTCGCCAGTTTCATAGTCTTGCTGGGGCAGTTTTCGGGCACAGACGTTTTGGTTGACCCAATGATGAAGATAGCTGTTCCAAATTCGGTTTTCCTCAAGGAGTCGTTCTCCTTTGTCCGTTTCTATAAACGACCTACTGTCCGCACACCGTAATTTTCCTTTATAAATCATGCTACAATCATTTCACGCAAAATCTGGAGTGATTTTAAATTGCGAATATCATCAAAATGAATGCCCAGGCACGTATTTAAATAATCGCTGATCGCTTTTCTGTCCTGTGCAGTAATCCTTAATCCCGTTTGCATCCCGGTTTGGTTTTGTTGAAAATGATCAAATACCGCTTTTGAATTGGGACCGGCATATGGATTAGGAAGGGGGACAAAGTCCAGCTCTGCCTGAGAAAAGTCCGGTTTAAAGCCCAGGTGCTTCAATAGTTGATATTGGTAAAACCAATAAGCCAGATTCAGCTGTTTTTCTTCTTGGTCAATTCGTTTTAATGCCCTGACTAATTCGTCATATAAATCAGGATGGGCATCATGGTCCGTGAGACATTTGTCTGTAAGCTCGATTAAAGCCATGGCATAGGATATTTTTTTCAAATCCGTGGGAATCACAGACCAATTATTGGAAAAAGCTGCTTTGGAAATGGTTTGAAGATCTCGGGATTCCTTGAAATAATAAACCAGTTCCAAACAATTAATCGGCTGAAAATATGCACCCATGGGTGACTTTTTCCTATGAGCGCCGTGGACCATAAAACTGACTTTGCCCATTCCCCGGACAAAGCATCGGGCAATAATGCTGGTTTCACTATATGGAAATCGCTTGAGGACTATGGCTACTGAGTGGGTAATCATATGCTTATAATAATACTAATCCTTCAAGGATTAGTATTATTTTCCAAAACCCTAATATGCCTTTGCAAAAAGGACTTCGTGACGTGCTGGCTTTCCTGAATAGATACATTTCAATTCTGCGGTATTTTCATCAAGCGGAATGACGCGAATGGTCGCTTTGGTTTCTTCCTTGATGGCCCTCTCGCTTTCTCGCGTGCCGTCCCACCCACATCTAACAAAACCTCCTTTGTTTGCGATTGTATCCTTGAAATCATCATAGGATGAAACGCGATGCGTATTCTTTTCTCGAAAATCTTTTGCTTCGTTAAACAATGTCTTCTGGATATCCTCTAAAAGCTTGGGAACAATTTCTCCAACCTCATCTTTTTGGACAAATAATTTTTCACCGCTATCTCGCCGAACCAGTACCGCTTTCCCATTTTCAACATCTTTTGGCCCCACTTCCAAACGAAGAGGAACGCCTTTCATTTCCCATTCATTAAATTTGAAACCTGGGCTTTCCTTCCTCCAATCCTCATGTACTCGGATTCCACCATCCCTGAGCGTCGATAATATGGGTGATAAATAATTTTTTACCGCCACCATGCTTTCTTCATCTCGAAAGATAGGAACCACCACCACCTGAAATGGGGCGATTTTTGGTGGCAGCCTCAGCCCCTTATCATCTCCATGGGTCATAATAACCGCTCCCACAAGCCGTGTGCTTATACCCCAGCTTGTTGCATAAACCAATTCTTCTTTATTGTCTTTTGTTTGAAATGTTACGTCAAAAGCTTTGGCAAAATTCTGACCAAGATAATGGGATGTTCCTGCCTGAAGCGCGCGTTTGTCTCCCATTAAGGCTTCGATACAATATGTTGCTTCTGCCCCGGCAAATTTTTCTGATTCTGATTTTAACCCGGTATGAACAGGCATGGCGAGATATTCTTCAGCTAATTTTTGGTATAACCCTAAAATGAGTAATGTTTCGTCTAAAGCTTCCTGGGCAGTGGCGTGGGCCGTATGGCCTTCTTGCCAAAGAAACTCCGATGTTCGCAAGAATAGGCGCGTTCGCATCTCCCAGCGAACAACATTGGCCCACTGGTTTATGAGCAAGGGCAAATCCCGATAGGATTGAATCCATTTTTTATACATGGCCCAAATCACCGTTTCTGATGTGGGACGCACAACCACTTCTTCTTCCAGTTTTGAATCTGGATCAACAACAACACCATGCTCACCATCCGATTTGAGACGTGTATGGGTGACCACAGCACATTCTTTAGCAAAGCCTTCTATATGTTCTGCTTCCTTTGCCAGAAAGGATTTTGGTATAAATAAAGGAAAATAAGCATTCACATGGCCCGTTTCCTTAATCATGCTGTCAAAAACGTCTTTGATGTTCTCCCAAAGGGAAAATCCATAGGGCCTGATGACCATCGTTCCTTTGACGGGACCATAATCAGCTAATTCCGCTTTGGTAACGATATCTGTATACCAGACTGAATAATTTTTACTTTGGGGTGTAACGCCTTTTGACATGTTTTTTCTCAAAAATTAAAACGACAAATTAGCGGGTTCACCAAGCCCGTCCAACAGATGATTTTGTTGAGGAAGATCCTTTATGGGCATTATCTTTGCCCTTATGAAATCATTGATGGAGGTCCCCTTGCATACCAAATTAATAACATTATTCCCGATCATTTTACTTTTATGGATTGGTTGTGAAAAAAATACAGCCGATATGGTTATTCAAAATGGGAAGATATATACGGTAGATGAATTTAATCCACTGGTCGAAGCTGTGGCGGTTAAGGATGGAAAAATTATTGCCGTGGGGTCTCAAGGAAATATTTCACAATGGATTGGAGCCCAAACTCAGGTGGTCAATTTAAATAGGGGAACCATGATTCCAGGGTTTATCGAGGGCCATGGCCACTTTATGGGATTAGGGTTTGCAAAAATGCGTCTGGATCTCACAACAATTTCCAATTATGATGATCTGGTTGATATGGTTGCTTCCGCGGTAGAAAAGAGTGAGCCGGGGGAATGGATTTTGGGCCGCGGGTGGCACCAGAGTAAATGGACATCTACGCCCAACACTACCGTGAAAGGATTTCAAACCCATGAGAAACTGAGTGCCGTTTCACCCAATAATCCTGTGTGGTTAACACACGCCAGCGGCCATGCAGGTTTCGCGAATGAAAAAGCCATGGAAATTTCCGGTATTAGTGCCGAGTCACAGTTCGGGGATGGGGGAGAAATCATAAAAGATTTGAAGGGAACACCAACCGGTATATTTAATGAACGCGCTCAGGGTTTAATCAGTCGCAATGTACCTGTAGAGGGGAGTGGTAATGCTGAAATAGCATTCAATCTTGCCGTTCAGGCCAGTTTAGAAAATGGTATTACTTCCTTTCAGGATGCAGGTTCAGGCCGAAGTGCAATTGAGATTTACCGAAACGGGTTAAACGTCGGGAAATTAAAAGTTCGGCTTTATGTAATGCTAACTAGTCGGGATCCGGATTTACTTGAGGAGTGGTATGAAAAGGGACCTGAGATTGGGACGGGTGGAGATTATTTAACGATTCGATCTATTAAGCTGAATGCAGATGGTGCCTTGGGTTCCAGAGGTGCATGGCTGCTGGATGATTATATAGATCGGCCGGGGCATGTGGGTATGGCCACGCAATCCATGGAATATGTTTATGAAGTTTCCTCCAATGGGTTCGCCAATGGATTCCAGGTAAATACGCATGCCATTGGCGATCGAGCCAATCGGGAAGTTCTGGACCAATATGAAGCCGTCTTTAATGAAAACCCTGATATGGACCATCGTTGGCGTATCGAACATGCCCAGCATATTGATCCTAAAGATATTCCCAGATTTGCAGAAATGGGTGTCATTCCTTCTATACAGGCCATCCATTTAAGTTCAGACCGGCCATGGGCCATCTATCGTTTGGGACCCAAAAGAATTAAAGAAGGTGCCTATGTTTGGCGAAAGTTAATGGACTCTGGTGCCATTGTAATTAACGGCACCGATGTACCCGTAGAACCGGTAAACCCCATTGCCAGCTTTTATGCCAGCGTATCCCGAAAAACACTCAACGGAACTCCCGATGGCGGCTTTGAGCCGGATCAGAAAATGACTCGATTTGAAGCATTAAAAAGCTATACCATTAACGCCGCTTATGGCGCCTTTGAAGAAAATATTAAAGGCTCAATCGAAGTGGGGAAATATGCTGATTTTACCGTTTTATCTCAAGACATTATGACAGTTTCAGAAGATAAAATCTTAAAAACTAAAATACGATATACCATTGTGAATGGAAAAATTGAATATGAGGCTAAATGATGCATCAAAATCAAACGAAGCTTATCCGTTCCCTTGCCTATAATAAATATAGAGAGGAACATGGCCTTTTCCTTGTTGAGGGATTCCGTTCCGTCCATGAAGCTGTAATTGCAAATGCCTCTATTGAATCTATTTTCTGGACAAATGAATTTTCACAAAAAAATGCAGGCTTCATGAACTCCATTCGTAATATACAAAATGAATCTATATCACCTTCTGAAATGCAGCAGCTTTCTCCCTCCGCAACACCACCGGGGCTTCTCGCAATATGCAAGAAACCAACATTCAATCCCCCAGTAATGAATAATAATTTTATTTATTTAGACCATGTTTCAGACCCGGGGAATATGGGGACAATACTCCGAACAGCCCTGTGGTTTGGCATCTGTAATATTGCAATGTCTGAAGGGTGTATCGACCCTTTTAATCCGAAAGTCGTCCGTGGTGCCATGGGGACTCACTTCTACCTTTCCTGGGTAGGCACCATGCCT
This sequence comes from Fidelibacterota bacterium, assembly GCA_029938045.1. Lineage (GTDB taxonomy): Bacteria > Fidelibacterota > Marinisomatia > Marinisomatales > TCS55 > TCS55. The sequence continues at coordinate 25,240 of JAPYOT010000008.1, forward strand.
ATAAATGATTTTACAGATTATACAATTATCGGTGCAGATCAAAAGGGAAACCCCATGCAATCATTGGGAAAAACACCTGAAAAATGGATCCTCGTTATGGGAAGCGAGGCCCATGGCATTTCCAAAGATATTAAATCTTCTTTAAATCAATTGGTGGCAATTCCAAAAATCGGATCAGGGGAATCTTTAAATGTTGGTGTATCTATGGGCATTTTACTACACCATTTAACAAAATAACCTCTTGGTTCTCTGTTTGTGGAGAAAGCCGTAACTTCTTAGCTAATGAACACGTTGGATTCAGACCCTTATGACCCAGACCCACACAGTACGGTTTGCATTTGGGATCGTTTTATTATCGGTCCTCTCAGCCCTGATTATTGGCTCCATATTCAGTGCTTTGGATCCGTCTATCCTTTCCGGCGCTAAGCCGGGCCTTTCCACTTATTTTGCTATGTTTGTCGGCCAAAGCGTTTTGGTCGTCCCGGTGATTGTTTTTTTACTGCGAAAAAACTATTCTCTTCAGGAATCCCTGCGATTAAATACTGTATCAAAAAGTATCGTTTATTCTACCATTTTACTATCTATGGGTGCCATGATTATTTCTAATGAGATTAATTTATTGGTGGACTTGGTTCTTCCAATGCCTGATTCATTTCTCCAGGTTGAAGCGCTCCTGACACCAGAAAATCCTTTATCCCTGATATTACTTCTATTCACCATTGTTCTTTTGGCCCCTATTGGAGAAGAAGTTTTGTTTCGAGGATTTTTGCAAAAATATCTGGAGGATGCCTGGGGAGATATTACACGTGCCATTTTATTTTCAAGCTTATTTTTTGCAATTATCCATTTTAATCCTTATTGGATGATTCAAATTTATTTACTCGGTGTAATCCTTGGGTATCTGGCATGGCATACGAACTCAATCATTCCCAGTATTATATTTCATGTTATCATAAATGCAACTTCTCTGCTGTTCGCATCTATGGGTGAATCATTTGAGTCTCTCATACTATGGCATGGGCACATCAACCCCATGATATTATTTTTGGCAATCACCTCTTTTTGGATAGGATTCAAACAATTGAAAAACCGGCGGGAGACATAAAATGAAAAAAGAAATGTTTGATACAGAAATTACCCTCCTGAGGGATACGTTTAGACGATTACTTCGTCGCCATGCCAAATCGAATATTATAAAACTGATCGGTAAAACACATCCAGCTGATATAGCCCTAATCTATCGATATTTTAATGATGAGGAGCAAGATACAATTTTTGCCATGATGCCAACATCAGAAGAAACGGTGGAGTTTTTAAGCGAATTAGATGAATCTATTACGGTTCGTCTTTTGGACCAAGTAACACCCCAACGTATGGCAACTATTCTAGACGAAGCCAGCTCAAATGAGATCGCCCATCTCATGGGGTTGGTCAATGAGGATTATGCTGCTGCTGTCATTGATCTTCTCCAAGCTGAAGAACAGGAAAAGCTGGAAGAAATTATGGCTTACCCTGAAGACAGTGCCGGGATTCTTATGTATACAGATGTGTTTACACTGCACGAGAAAACCAAAGCAATTGATGCGATTGCGGCACTTCAAGACCAGGAAGAAGCGGAAATGGTGTTTTATTTGTATGCGGTGGATGATAAAGGACGATTAACTGGGGTTGTTTCCCTAAGAGATTTAGTCACCACGTCCAGCGACACTACTTTGGAAGATATCATGTCTCGCAGGGTCCATTCGGTCAGGCCTGAAACGGATCAGGAGGAGGTGGCTATGATTGTATCTCAATACAATTTTCTGGCGGTCCCTGTGGTTGATTCTGAAAATCAATTACTGGGGATTGTCACGGTGGATGATGTGGTAGATATTATCCGAGAAGAGGCAACAGAAGATTTTTTACAAATGGTGGGTGCGGGTAAAGATCGGGAAATTCTATTAAAATCCTCCTGGGATAATGCCCGCATGAGGTTCCCTTGGCTCTTTGCCAGCTGGATTGGTGGTATCCTAGCTGCATTCATCATTGGCATTTTCGATGATATTCTTCAAAGTACCATTGTGTTGGCGGCATTTATTCCGGTGATTATCGGGATGGGGGGTAATATCGGAACCCAATCCTCAACCATTATTGTACGCGGGCTAGCTACCGGTCGGGTTGGTTTAGAAAATTCAGTAAAAATTTTATTAAAAGAAATCCGCGTCGGTCTTATTCTGGGCGTTTTATACGGAATCCTTTTAGGCATTTTTGCCATTTTTCGATTTTTGGATGTATCCCCATTGTTGGGACTTGTTGTGGGCTTGAGCATTTGTGCATCCATGATTATTGCAGCAACGATTGGGTCCCTGGTCCCCTTAATTCTCAACCGCTTTGATATTGACCCTGCTGTGGCAACAGGCCCTTTTGTGACAACTGCCATTGATATTCTGGGCGTTGCACTTTATTTTTGGATCGCAGGATCTTTTCTTGGTATTACCTGATCGTGACCTGTCATGGGCAGGATACTCTTTTTTTCTCTTTTTAGCACCATAATATTCAGTCAGGATTATTCTGCCAAAGTATATGGATTCTCCGTAGCAGATGCCCGTTTGACATTAAAACCTGATTCCATTAATCTGCAGTTTAAAACAAATGGAATTGTTGATTTTATCTGGCCGTCAAATAACACATATTGGACTTATTTTGATTCCACCCACTTTGGATTAAAAACATTTCAAAAAAAAATACGTCAGAAAAATTTTGACCAGAAATTTTTAATTGAATTGAGTGATGGCAATCTAAAATATAATAAGAAAACTCGCGTCCGAGCCGATTCAACCAAAACCATATTTACTATGCTCGCCATGTTAACAGATAGGCCTTATGAAATGTTAGATACACAATGGTTTGAAATGGACCACGAGGGAAAACCAATACTCGGTCGGTTTTTATGGGCCGGAACAGAAACAATAACCATTGGGCATACCAATATATTATGTGATCATTTTCGAATGGATTTCAAACATATTGATGAAACAGCGGGGTTTTTAACCCAAACTGACCGTTTCATGCAATATGCACCTAACCCGGACGGTGTCTGTCAAATCTGGGTGGAACGAAATGGAAATCGTCGTATAATCCGGGTAACTATAAATGCATACGGATTCTCTTACGAGATTTTAATTAAAAATGACTAAACAATCCATTTTCAAAACATATAGAAAGCCCCTGTTAATATGGATGGCAATTATCCTTGCAATCGTCATCGCCTTAAAACTTGGCATTGATGAAAAAGTTGTTCTTTTTGGTACAGTTGTAATTGGTGTTTTCACTCAGGCCTTCGCCGGGTTGGCTGCCCTCATTGCTGCGGTCCCTTTAATTGGTCCCTTAATTGTGAAAGTATTCGCTATTCCTTTCTTTTGGCTATTAAATGCTTTGGGATATTTTGTGGGAGCCGTTGCTATTAAAAAGGGATATCGCACTGAATTCACTAAATCCCGCGTATTGACCCTGGCCTTATTGATTGGCATAATTATCGGCTATATTATCGGCCATTTGGTTCCAATGCGGTAAATTTCAGATGAGATTATGATGAATATAATTGTATTACACGGACCTAATCTGAATTTGCTTGGATCAATTTCTGCTCAATCCAAACAGCGAATAACGTTGGATAAAATCAATAAAATGCTCCGATTGCATGTGAGAAATTCAGATATAAATTTAAAAATCAGTCAAACACATAAAGTATTTCAGGCTATCAACTTTATTCAGCGCAACCGCAATTGGGCCCATGGTTTTCTTTTCGCTCCAATGGCCTGGGCTCGGTACGAATATTCAATCTTAGATGCATTGAAAATTGCTGAAACTCCCACCGTCCAATTATTATTTCCAAAAGAATTGGATGATATGGATGAAAAATCATCAATCTTTTCCAATTTTTGCCATTCTACCATTATCGGTGATCCTAATCAAATATATATTGATGGAATCGACACATTAAAAAACCTTACCTGATTCTTTGAAGCAAATTTTATTTTTACTATTGGCTGCACTCACTGCTTGTGTACCTCCCATTCCCTCCCAATCGCCGCCGGAAAAAACAATCATTGAAACGATTGCTCCTTCTATCATTATTTCCAATAATGGTCTCATCGCTAAGATTTCTACCGATTTATCGCTTACAGAGTTGGATTCTCTAACAACGATCGCCCAATCGCCCATTTCATGGGGAGATTTAATCCGTATTATTCAGCCGGAATTACACGATTCGTCCAAGGCCATGGCTACAGATTATCTTACTGAAACATTTTCCAATCATTTATTAATTCGATCGCTTGTACAATTGGAAAAACGCAACAATAGTACCATCATCACCTATTCAGTGGATACGAGCGCTGTATTGCCCCTTATGCGCCATTATTTAGCGAAAATGAGCATGGATACACCCATTGAGCCATTATTTGATAGAGACGGACTTATCCCCGATTTCCCCCAATTATTCCCAACAGTGCCATTATTACTCCCATGTAAGGATTTAAATGTGCCTCGAAAAGCATCACGATTACCCAATGCACCCAGAACTTATCGATCCGGTATCCACAGGGGAATTGATTTTTTCTCAAATTGGGGAACGCCCGTGATGGCTGCGGCAGATGGAATCATTATTCGTTCAGATCTACATTATGAAGAAGTGCCCGCTGATTTTCGTATCGATATTCTAAAACGTGCGGCAAGATTAGGCCGAACGCCATCTGATATTTTTAATACGGTGCTACTTGGCAAGGCTGTGGTTATTGATCACGGGTTTAACCTATTCCCGGGATATCGATCTATTACTATTTATGCCCATTTGTCCCATATAAATCCAAAAATAAAACCAGGCTATATTATAAAGGCCGGAGATGTATTTGCACAATCAGGAAATAGCGGAACCCAACCCGGTACCATGGGTACCCGGGAAGAATCACACCTCCATTGGGAGTTGATATTACAGGATGCTAAGGGAGAATTTTATTTTGGCCAGAATTTGCCGTATGAAAAACTTTACCCTGCTCTCAAATCCTTATTCAACAATTAAGTTTTCGCTTTGCGTAAATTTTCTGCAATTTGATCATCGTCGGGTAAAACTTCTTTCGCCAATTCGTAGCATTCAATGGCTCTCGGACGGTCGCCAATTAAATAGAAAACAGTACCAAAATAATCTAAAATAAGTCCCCATCGATGACGGACGGATTCTTCTATCTCGTTCATTTTCTCCAATTGTTCGGTTAAAAATAATTGGATTTCTGGATTTTGGTATTGACTATAATGAAGGCCTGCCATGGCCAATGCCTTTAAATCAATATCTTCATCCTGTTTGGCATATGCTATCAATTTATCTTTAATACTTCGGTCCAATGAGACCATCCCCGGGGTGAGGTATCGTTTTATAAAATAACTCACATTCGCGTATTGTCCCATGCTGTGGTTTAATTCAGGTTGAAGTAATAATGATGATGCCTTCATCATGGTGGTTTCATTATTTATCATCAGCCTGTTGGCAATGACAGGATTCATGACTTTTCCATCACCCCACCATTGATTTACATTTTTCTGTAAAGCATCTTCCGTTTGGTCGGAATGACATTGTAAACAGGCAGATTCGAATCCTTGAGACCGATCGTAAAGGGGGCGGGGTATGGCAATGGTATGATCGGAGCGTGTAAATTTTATTTCATGACCAATACCTGCGTGCTGACGAAAGGGCATATGACAGGAAACACAATTACTCCCGACTGATTTCTCTTGATGAAACGTGTGAGCGGATACATTATTTGCCTTAGACGAATGACAGGCTGTACATTGACGATCATCAAATCTATCCACTAATTTTTGTCGATTAATATCCTGATAACCCTGGCTGTGGGGATTGTGACAACTGGTACATGTCATGGCTCCATTAATGAAACAATCACTAAAAAGATGGTTTTGTTGGTACCCAAACGTTTTAATCCGACCATCAACGCCATAAGGGTTCTGATTGCCAAGCAGGGCCAGACGAAGTGAATAATATTCTTGAAGATTCTCACCGGGTAAATACCCATTTTTTAGGGGTGTTTTAACCGCATGGCATTGAAAACATAAGTTTAAACTTTCTGTCGTTGATAATCCTGTAAGACTGTTGATTCCAATTGTGGTGGGGTTTTTTAACTTCCCTTTCACAATATCAGACATGATAGATACGTGTTTTTTGGCCGGACCATGACAGGATTCACAATTGATTGCTAAAGTAGTAAATTGCGTTTTGTAGTTTTTTCCAACTTTTTTTCCAATAATCTGACTTCCATGGCAGTTTTGGCAATTTGAAATTTTATCCATTTCTCCCAAAACGCGGTGGGGGGGCCAATTATATAATTGATTCAGTGAAATATGTTTCGTCGGCTTAACCCATACTTCGGATCCTTTTACCTGAACAAACCAACTCTTTTCTGCCTGGCTATAATCAAAGGGTAAAAATTTATAGGTACCATCTTCATATTTCCCAAAATAAGTCTGTGTTCCGCCTCCAGTCATAAATCCACCTCCAACAACCGCTTCAACCGTTATGGTTTGTTCTTTCATTGATTTATTATGAATAATTCTAAATTGATAATGGTGATCATTCTTCTCGGGGTAAACCGTCACATCTCTAAAGAATATTGGACTGCCGTTAAATGGGGCAATCATTGTTACCTCATCAGGTTCGCCACCTGCATTCCCATGGGTACTGTTTTCCCAATCGGTATAAATACCTTGGTGACATTCCCCACACTGTTCTGAACCAATAAAATCAGAAAAATTTACATGGGATCTTTTTGATATAAAAGCTGGTGGCGGAATTTGAAACCGTTTCTGCTTTTCCTTGCTTTTTGAGCATCCTGTGAGTGACAATCCAAAAAATAAAATAGCGATGGTTGAAATCAGCCGGGTATTCATATATATAAATTAATCACAAATTCAGTTCTCTGGGAAACCTAAAGGATTTTAGATTAAAAGATGTGTTAAAATTGGATAAACCTTTGAGACCGAATATGGTTAAATCGCCACTATTCAGCTTAATAGATAAAAAAAAGCCCCGTCCCAAAGTGGGACAGGGCTTTTACATTATTTTTTATAACTGTTACTTAGAAGCCAACGTTTAGTGTAAACACTGTGTTGCCTTCAAAGTATTCTGCAGGAATGTATGCATAGTCAATTGATGCATTTATTCCCAGTACCTTCTGAAGATAAACAGACCCGCCGAACGAAACGCCACTAAAGATATCGATAATCTCTCTTTCGCTTTCATCAACAGTCGTCGTTTGTTTATTATCATTTATTTCAACTGTTTCCATATTTGTTAAATATCCAGCTCTCACTGTAACCAATCCTGGCAAAGTATATGCACCCATCAATTTCAGTTTATCCTGTTCAAAGTTGTTACTTTCATAAGAACCGCTAATGGAAAACATATTACCAATAGCATAGCTCCCGCCTAATTCAAATAACATTGGAACGTCAAATTCTGCAGGTTCAACTTTGTAGAACTGTGTTAAACGATCACTACCAATGACAACACCTTTATGTAACAGACCAGAACCATCATAGCGCATGGGTCTTCCAAAGTTCCTGACGGCAATACCTACGTCTAATCCGCTCACAGACAGGAAGTCGGTATATTGAACACCGGCGTCAACAGTAATTGCTGTGCCTTTTACTCGCTTGAACCCTTCACTGGTGGTATTAACAGATACACCCATAGATGTTTTTGAAGACATCATACGAGAATAGGTAAATCCAGCTGTGAAATTACTCGGTCTGAATTTTTCACCGGTACCATCTGGTGAGAACACGGTGGTGACTGGAATTTCTCCTATGTCAACAGAGCGAATACTAATTCCAAAGGCATTGCTACCAGATTTAAAGGCAGCGCCAGCAAACATTACTGACATATCAGCAAAGTATGAACGATTGGAAAATGTGGTTTCTAAGCTATTGGCTGAACGTGCAACACCTGCGGGATTCCAATAGGTTGCGCCTACCCCGGTTGCAGTGGCAACAGCGCCACCTCCCGTAAGGTATGCAGCGCCCTGTGGAATCAGCAACTGACTTGCAGCAGAGGTACCATTTCGCATACCTCCTGCATTATCGCCACCATATCTTAGTGATCCTTGCGCCATTAAAGAACCCGCAAAGATTGCAAAGACTGATGCAATCGTAATTATTCTTTTATTCATCATGATTAATTCTCCTTCTGGCCTTAATAGGCTTTTGCGAATTCTTCTTCAGTGACAATGGCCAGTTTCAGCACCTTAGTGGCGCCAATGTCCGGCATGTCAATATGGACAATATAAACACCACTTGCCAACGGAAACTCGTTTGAATTCCTCATATTCCATTTCTGGTATTGACTTGTAGTGTTCTTTTGAAAACTGGCAACCTGAGTACCTGCAATATTGAATACTCTAAAAATCACCTTCCCAGTTGTGGGTAAGTGATTAAAGGTTATGTACTTGGGGAGTGGTAAGACTGAGTCTGTTCCTTCCAGATCATGGAAACCCATGTATGGATTCGGGAAGACACTTATCTTTTTCACGTCGTCTACAACATTTGTAGAAGCAACTGATGGTGCTGTAACCGTGAATTCATCTGCAACCTGATTGGTTTTATTGGTTACAATTTTAACAACTGTACCCTTTTCCATTTTCTGTAAAGCTTCGTCAACATCAATCGTGCCATCAGAAACGTCATCTAAATTCCAGACAAACCAGACATTCCGACCCATAAGTTCTGGACCGTAAGTGCCCCCTTCCCAATAGTCGGCACCCGTCGCACCTGTTAAATAATGCCCGTCAGCATTCGGTGTTGCTGGTCCGCCACTGGCTATACCAGCAGCTATGGAAGCGGCTAACCATGCTTGATAACCCGCTTCACCCGGAGACATATCTATTGGTAGTCGTGAATATATCCAATCGGTAAATGGATCATTTGCTCCACCAGACCCTGGACTATCGTTTGCAGTTAGATTCCATTCCTCATTCGCATCATAGTCATATGACCACGGGCAGAGTCGATAACCTTCGGTAACGTTCCACATTTCAAATGGAACGCGAATGAGCGACCAACTTGTATACGCTAAATAGGCATAGTTGTCATCTTCATAGGTAAATCGATATTCAAAATCGTTCGGAATGAGGTATTTCCAACCACTGCCGCGAATAATTCTGCTAATCATAGTATCATAACTACCACTACTGGAGCCACCACCATGGAAAAACCAACCTTTTCCACTAGCTTGGTTAACACGACCAGTATAAGCCGTTGGAAAACCACCCCAATCCTGTGATCCCTGCAATGGCGGATCCTGTACGCCGCCGCCATGTGCTGTTACCAAGAAGTTTTTAAAGGCATTGGGAGGTCCCGTAACCTTAAAGGTCAAACCTTCTACAGCGGGAAAGCCTGGATCTCCGTATGTTGATCCCTGCTCATACCCTGTAAGCACCTGACTGCCTGAGGCCACGTTTGTCACATTCCAGAGTAAACTACCTTCAGTGGGAGATCCTGAAACAGTATCTTCTTCAAAAGAAACTTTATAGTCCTGTCCCGTTACAACCCCGGGGTCAATAACTTCTACCCGGCCTTGACCATCACTGGTTCCGGCACTATGGGTCATATCAAAATAATCACCTGAATCTACCGTGTATGCTGAACCAGGATCTGGTAATTTTGGAATGACGGATACAACCGCCATTGGAGATTCTAGGGATTTGAATGGTGAAAATTCATTATCCTCAAGATATGAATATGCACTGATACCGTAGTAATAGGGTCTGTCATTCGTAATGGGACGATTTCTTAGTGCGTCAGTTTTAATGACTAACACACGGCTAATACCATTGTCACTACCCACATGGGCGGGCTTTTCAAGGATTAAACCGGTGGCAGGATCTACTACTTTTTCAGTAATCACCAATATACTGTTGGCAAGATCAAACTGATCGATTAGAACACCATCGCTACCCGCAGCCAATGCGTTGGGCAATTGATAAATCTTATACCCTTCAAATTTAAAGCCTTTATTGTTTGAACTTTCCGTATTCATATAGGCAGATGTTTCGGCCCAGTTCAAGGTAATATATCCATCACCTTCAAATACAGATACTTCAGGTGCTGGAGGAGGTGAAGGAAGTGAAAAATTATTATCATAGGCAAACTGTGCGAAAATATCATTGTATTTTAACACGGTAATTGAGGAAAGGTTGTCTCCACCCATACCACCAATTAAACCGATAACCACATCCTGTGTGTCACCCACCATCATTTGGAATGGACCTGTGTTCATTACCAGACGACGATCGCCAGGAGGCAAAACCATACCATCGATCCAGCCAGTTCCTTTTGTGGGGTCACCAGCCATGACAAAGATTTCAGCCAATCCGGTAACCGGATCAACAAAGGGTAGTTGTGTTGGATATTCTGGTCGGGGTAAAAACCCTTCCATCAGGTTAAACCACTGCAATGTACCAGCATATACTCTTGTGCTTGGATCACTCACTGATGAACCAGCTGCAAAATAAACAAAACTGGTCATGCCCAATGTGTCCAGGTCTCCATCTCCATCGGCATCTACTTTTGGCCCTTCCAGGAAGTCATAACCGCCTGCAGGTACCGGACTACCATAAGAACTAAAGAACTGGTCATCAAATGTATTACCATTATATACATACCCTAAAGAAAGTGTCGTATCACATCCAACATAATCATCTGTATATGTGCCCAAATCAGGATCTGACCACTGAGTAAAATATAGTGTATCAAGCTTTGCATCGTCAGGACCGCCGGGTAAACCGACATAAATCATTCTGGCCCGTTTGAACATCATGCTCGATAGAGGGTTTGAAAATGGGAAATCATATCCCCAAAGTGTAATCTGCATTTCAAAACCGATTGGAGGAGAGCCCCAACCGCCTTCTGATACACTGAATGGAATTCCCGTTTCCGTGAATTCATCGGGTAAATCATTGGCCACAGTCCAAATGGTTTGGTCAGCGCCAGGAATCCCAGGGATATCTCCAGCCCATGATTTAGTTTCCTCGACCCATGTTGCTGGGGTGTAGGATCCATCACCATTTACATCATCGTAGGGTGCGCCTTCATCCACAGGCCAGTGATCCCAGTCGTGCTGGTATTGTGCCCTGTCTGCATCCATTTGTGCGTCGGTTACATTTTCTGCTGAAATATCTCTTAAAATGGCTGCATCACCGCGGAGGTCTCCTTTAAAGAAATCCTTACGAACACGCCATATTTGTTGTGTCCGATAGTTTTCTGAATAGCCGGTAGTTTTAATTTTTCCATTGGCATCCCGAAGCACCTTACCGGCTTTAAGTCCTGTATTGTACATAGAACCATTCACCCGAATACGGGGTGTTCCACCACCGGAACCATCGGTTAAGATACTTCCATCGGATTTAACACCGTATGTATCTGATACTTTGGCTCCCCAGAGAATACCTTCTGCAAAAATAACACCACCCATTCCTTTGGGATAATTTCCGGCAGAACCGTGTGAAGTGCCATTCCACTGGAAGAATCCTGTGTTTTCCATTTGTATTTTCCAACTGTTAATATTGAAAAACGTAGCTTTTGGGACTGTATCATCAAGCTTAGCCAAACGGCTTGCTGCCGTTTTACCTGCATCCCTGTCTTTTTTCGGCACGTCAGCACTAATGACCGAAACCAAGAGAAGGGTGCTTGTGATTACCCAAATGATTGATTTTTTGAAATTCATAAAAATCTCCACTGTTTTGTATGGTATTTATCCCCTTAGAAGGAGACTTGAATACCTGTTTTAATTTCTTGAGGAACACCAAATAGATCAAACCCATGGTCATTTAACCAATGGTTACGATTGGCAAGATTGATCTTCTCATACATTTCAACATACTCTGGTCCCCGACTCTGAATAATCAGGCTACTTAGATCTGGATCACTTAAGAAACCGTCATCATATGCATCACCAGTCCGATTATACACATTAACAATATGCTGTGTATTCAGCAAATTTGTAATGGTTGCGTAAATCTTTACATTGGTGCCTGCAACGTTGAATACTTTATTCAAGTTAAGATCTATGTTAAAATATGACGGCGTTGTAGATGAATTGATTGCTTCCACCGGCCTCCGGTTACGGGGGTCATTATCAGAAAGAAGCGCACCTTCACCTGCATCACGCTGTCCCATGGAACCATCAGACATTGTGTAAGGATGTCCACTGTTGAACGAAGCGATCAAGTTCATTCCCACATTGTCTAAAACCACGTTGCCAGTTCTCCCCGTTCTATAGTCCAGGACAGCAGAGGCCTGATGGCGCTGGTCATACCGTGTGGCGGCGATCATGGTGGGCTTCCCCCAGCCAATGGTGCCCAGAGATGGGTAGGAGTTCGTACCCCGGACATCCTGGAACACGTAGTTCGCCATCAATTGGACATTGCCCACACGTGATGTTTTAAAATCAACCTCAATACCAATAATGTTAGAGAAGTCTGTATTCACATAGTTGGTATGATCCCGCAACCCATAAAAGTTTTGCGTGGGATCCGGTTCATAAATATCGCGACTAACCTGGTCCTGAGGATTACGGGCAAAAACCGTAAAGTCAACAGAAGCAACGTCGCCAATGAGCGTACCATAACCCATTTCGAATTTTGTTTCTCTCACCGGCTTCAGTCCCCAAGATGAGGTGCCTGAACCACGACTCCGATACAAACGATTCATGGGTGCCATTTGAACATATCTACCATAATTCAAGTGAAAGTTAGAACGATCCGTAATTGGGAAACCAAGCCCGATTCGGGGCAATAGATATGTCTGTGTAGGCATATCTTTAAATCCCATGGTCGCATGGTCTGCTGCCACAATTGTAGCGTTCTTGTCTAATGGAGGATTGTCATAATCCATGAGATCCACATTTGCCTGGTTTATGGCTTCATAGCGTAGCCCAACATTCACGATCAAATCACCCGCTTCGAATTTATCATTTACATAAAAGGACATATTCCAAGGATTCCTGGGTTCATCATAATCTGTGCAATTACCACCATCGTCACAATCTCTTCCTAACAAGTCGTAACCCTGCCATGAAGAAAGGCGTGCGTTGAGAATTTCTGTCTCAATCCTTGCGTTTTGAGCCACCACTGCGTCATATAGCGTGGGGTCTTGACCGATTTTGGAGTTGAGAGAGTTAATACCTGTGTAACTGTATCTTTTATAAACGTATTTGGTATAATCACCACCGACTTTGAGTTCGTGCTCACCCATCTGGGTAACAAATTCAGCATCGAAGCCGATATAACCATCTTCACCTTTACTGTATCCGCCGCGACGCATACCGTCCCGTTGAAAACGGAAACCGTTAAGGTTGTAGTTTGAAGGCTCTACAAATTTATATATATCCAACTGAGAATCCTGCCCAGGGGTTCCAAAATGGTTTGACCAATTGGTGTCAACCTTGGCTACTTCATCTCTGTCAGCCCACTTCAGCCAATCTTTCAATTCGCTGCCACCCGTTTTGAATAAACCCGCGTCTTTAAAACCTTTATCATATGTTTCATAAGACCGCCCCATGCTCCGCACATTGGCACGGATATAGGTATTGGCGTTCAAAAAGTAGGTTGCCTTCAGGTTAATTAAATTATTTTTAGTTTGCGTTTCATGGCGACGCGTATTGAACATACTCTGAATAGGAAGACCTGCACTTGAGTAGGTGTCCGTATTAAAGGCGCCAGATAAACGAAGCACCAATGGATTGAAGTCCAATTGAAGCGTACCGTTAAAGCTTAAGTCTTTGGATAGATTATCAAAAGCATAAGATTTGTTACTTCCGCGAAGCCCTCCGTCACCCTCAGACGTATAAGCACCATCATGGTCAACGTCAGTATATGTATATGAATTGCCTTCGGCCAAAACCACATAATCGCCAGATTCGTTTAATCCACCAACTTTATCTGCGATTGAGTTGCCGTCAGCAATGCTAAACGGTGTAAACCAACGGCTTTGGTTTTTATAATTATCGGTACTTGTTTGTCTGAAAGCACCAAAAAATCGAATTTTATCACCGATGGGGCCTTGAAACGTAAAGGTCATATCTTTATCACCAGTAGCTGCCCAGGGGTCTCCACCGGACATATTCTCCATCAATACTGATGCAGAATATCGGCTGCCGCCTGTTTTTAATGACTGCTGAACCATCCCTGCGTTGGCCTTGCCAACACTGGCATCAAAACCACCCGTTTGAACGGCAATGGCTTCCAGCGCTTCCGGGATAGCATTTGAAACAACTTTTCCACCGGCGCCGGTCATAGATGCGCCTTCAAGTGTATAACCAATTTCTTCTGATCGACTACCGCGAAGGTGAAGACCGTCATGCATTTGGACCACACCCGCCTGACTGGCGACCATGGCTGTTACATTCCGCACAGCATAATTCTCAATGGCTTCTGCATCCATGCTTCTGGATACGTTTGTGGCTGTGATCTCAATCAAAGGTTTTTCCGCGGTTACTTCAACCGTTTCTCCTTCAACGGCAGCAACTTCCATTTCAAAGTCTTGGACCGTTGTTAAGCCAATGGTTACGCGTACATTGGAAACTATTTGAGATTTATACCCAATATAGTTTGCCCGTAATGTATAGATACCGGGTTGTACGTCAAAAATATAGTATGTACCATCTGCATCTGTAGCCGCACCACTTGAAGTTCCTTCAAGGATGACGTTTGCACCTACTAAGGGCTGACCATCAGATG
>JAPYOT010000009.1:0-13531 GCA_029938045.1 Fidelibacterota bacterium
AATTGTTATTTTCCCGCCCTTCTCTAGAGCCACCTCCCATATTCATTCTACCCATAGGAGATTTCAATGTGGGCTTCCCATCATTCTCACGAATGGCATCAAATGTTTCCATGGCGTATTCTTCGTCTTTGGCATTATAAACGATTCGTGATTCAGATTTCCCATCCAAAATACTTCCCAACTTTTTATTTCCCCCCATGGCCATACGAATCAGAAATCTGTCCACATCAATGGATGCCTCCTGTCGGAAGAATCCATCAGCGGCATATTTCGTGGTCGTGGTAGTTATTTCTCCCACATAAGGCGCATCCATGAACATGAACTCCTGAACCACAACTTGGGTTTGGGCTGATATATTTACAACTAAACAGAAAAAAACAACAAATCTATAATTCATTTTTTACCAAGGTAATTGATTTAAATCCACATTCCCACCAGAGAGAATTAATCCAACTTTCTTTCCGGAAAATTTGTCTTTACTTTTTAACAAAGCCCCAAGGGTGATCACACTGGATGGTTCGGCGATTATCTTCATACGCTCCCATACCATCTTCATTGCTTCAATAATCTCTGTTTCGGTTACGGTAATGATACCATCCACATATTTTTGAATAATTGGAAAAGGAATGGTACCAATCTGAGCTCGCAGTCCATCACAGATCGTCTCAATGGTTTCGTTAGCAACAATTTCCCCTTTTTGCAAGGATCGGTAGGCATCATCCGCTTCTGATGGTTCTGCGCCATACACCATTATCTCCGGCTTCATTCCTTTCGCTGCCAGTAAAGTGCCACTCAACAATCCGCCACCACTGACGGGACAAATAATCATATCCAGATTGGGCTCATCTTCCATTAACTCCTTGGCACATGTTCCCTGCCCGGCCACAATGCGCTCATCATTGTACGGATGAACAACAATGGCACCGGTTTGTTCAACAAGGTCTGCCAACACACTTTCACGAGAAGATTGTTCCGGTTCACACCATACCACTTCGCCCCCATTTCGCTCAACATTGTTAATTTTAATCTTCGGTGTATTGTTGGGCATTACCACTTTGGTTCCCCCCCCTCTTCTTGTCACTGCCATAGACAATGCTGCACCATGATTCCCGGAGGATGTGGTTACCACACCTTTCTCTATTTCTGCTTGGGTAAGCTGTTCCACCGTATTGGTGGCACCGCGGATTTTAAATGCGCCACCTTTTTGGAAATTTTCACATTTAAAATAGAGACTGGCTCCACTCAATTCATTCAAGCTTTTGTTGGTTAAAATGGGTGTCCGATGAATAAAAGAACGGATGCGATCATGAGCTAATTCAATTTCTTTCAGTGTAACCATGGTTGAATATAAATTTGACCTGAATAAAAAACATATTCTTTAAGGAATAAAATGAGTAAGCATTCAAACCAGCACATGACCACCGATGAATTTCGGAAACAAGGCAAAAAAGTTATCGACTGGATTGCCGATTATTATGATCAAATTGAACAATACCCTGTCCTTTCTCAGGTAAAGCCGGGAGAAATTCGTTCAAATCTTCCCCAATCTGCTCCCATTAAAGGACGAGATTACGGGGATATTTTATCTGATATGGATAAAATGATGCCCGGTATTACTCATTGGCAATCACCCAATTTTCATGGATTCTTCCCTTGTGCCACCAGTGGTCCCTCCATTCTTGGGGATCTTATTTCTACAGGTTTGGGCATTAATGGCATGAATTGGGCCACCAGCCCTTCTTGTACCGAAGTAGAAACCCATGTATTAGATTGGCTTGTGGATATGATTGACTTACCGAATAAATTTAAATCCGATTCTACTGGCGGAGGCGTTTTGCAGGATACGGCATCCAGCTCCAGCCTTGTGGCATTAATTGCGGCGCGAGAAAAGGCATCCAATGGCCAAACAAATAAAAACGGTGGTAATCAGCGATTAACAGCCTACAGCTCTTCTCAGGCACACTCATCCATAGAAAAGGCCGTAAAAATAGCAGGAATCGGTAAAGACAGCCTTCGCCTGATAAAGGTAGATGACTCTTATGCCATGAATCCAAAACACTTGAGAGAATCTATTGAAACAGATATTTCGAATGGACTCACCCCCGCATTTGTATGCGCAACCGTTGGGACCACATCCAGCACCGCATTGGATCCCATTGAAGATATCGGAAAAATTTGTCAAGAATTCAACATTTGGCTCCACGTAGATGCAGCCTTAGCCGGACCAGCCGCTTTATGTCCTGAATTTCGTTTTATCCACGACGGATTGGAATATGCAGACAGTTATACATTTAATCCCCACAAATGGATGCTCACCAATTTTGACTGCAGTGTTTTTTATGTAGCCAATAGAAAAGCATTAATTGATTCTTTATCCATTTTACCGGAGTACTTGAAGAACAAAGATACTGATTCTAAAACGGTAATTGACTATCGTGATTGGGGAATTCCTCTCGGTCGAAGGTTTCGTGCACTGAAATTGTGGCATGTAATTAATTATTATGGTGTGGAAGGATTGCAGAAATTCATTCGAGAACATGTGGAAAATACGCAAAAATTGAAATCATGGATCGAAGCAGATGACCGGTTTGAGATTGTGGCTCCGGTTCCCCTAAACCTCATTTGTTTTCGTCATAAAAACGGAAATGATTTTAATGAAAGATTGATCAATACGCTCAATGAAAGCGGAAAAATGTATCTCACACATACCCGTTTGAATGATCAATTCATTATTCGCTTTTCTGTGGGGCAAACTTCTACCACCTTGGACCATTTAAAGAAAAGTTGGGATTATATATTAGATACAGTAAATGAAATGGGAAAAGGTTAAGACTTTTCCGCCAGTTCTACCAAGACACCACCCGTACTTTTCGGGTGAATAAAAACCACTTTATACCCTTCGGCACCCATGGTTGGTTCATTCGACAATACTTGAATATTAAACTCTTTAAGTTCTTTTATTGCATTAGTTATATTATCTACTTCAAAACATACATGATGCATTCCAGCGCCTCGTTTTTCTAAGAATTTCCCGAGTGGTGTATCTGAACCCATGGCTTCTAATAATTCAACTTTTCCACGCCCTGTATCATATATATCAGTCGTCACCCCTTGGTTCTCCACCGCTTCCGTCCCACGATGGGGCAAATTAAGTATGTGTTTCCAGAACGGTGCATCCTTATCAATGCTATTCACCGCGATTCCAATATGTTCTATGCCCAGTATTTTCATATTACTTTAAATGATTCTGATCGGAATTTAATGAAACGCCCAAACCGTTCCTTTGGGGTAAAACCAATTTCCCATTTTCAACTAAAACACCTGTATATGGATCGTTATTTATGAGAAGGTTCCCATCTAAATCAGCATAATCCACTAAAGGTGACAAATGGGCTGCTGCCGTTATTCCGACTGAAGACTCAATCATACATCCCAGCATGATGGTCATATCCCTTTTCCGCGCCATCGTAACCATTTTCTGTGCTTCGAATAGATTCCCACACTTCATCAGTTTGATATTGATCCCATCAAAAATACCGTGTATTCCGGGTATATCGCTGGAATTCAGACTATTTTCATCCGCAACCAAAGGAAGGGGTGATTGTTTCCTTAAAGTAGCCGTATCCTTTAAATTTGTAGATTTAAACGGTTGCTCAACAAACTCTACATTACGTTCCGACAGCCAATGGCACATTTTGATACCTGTTTCGAGGTCCCAACCTTCATTCGCATCTACACGGATTAATGTATCTGTTTCCGCTCGAATTGCATTCATAATAGCTTTATCCTTTTTCTCACCCATACCCAATTTAATTTTTAGAATATGATAAGGCGCCGCTTCTGCAACTTTTTCTGGGATAAGACCCATATCTCCAATGGAAATTGTAAAAGATGTCTTTGGTGTCTTTTCAGGATTCGCACCAAAATATTCATACAGAGAAATGCCTTCTCTTTGACACCACCAATCCAAGATAGCCATAGACAAAGCCACTTCTAAGGATTTAATTCCTTTGGATTGGGGCAAAACACTATTTGAAAACGCAATCGGGTCATCCATGGAATCCGGTAAAGAGATTCCGCATTCGAGTATGTTGATTATATCTTTTGTAAATTCATTATACCGAGCAGAAGGTGCTGCTTCTCCACGACCCACAATCCCCTCTCCTTCAAGATACACATAAACAATGTCATAATAATCGTGCGAACCTCTGGAAATCCCAAATGGATGGGTACAATTAACTCTAAAAGTGGTAAAAGATAATTTCATAAGTTATTTTGGTGCGTCCGCACTCCCTTCCCAATCGGGGTCAGCCACGCCAATCCACTCTCCCGTTTGACTATTTTTATGCACAGCATGCACTCGGCCAAATCTCCCTTTCTTTCTTTGAATCGATACGACATGTCCCATATTAATAAAATATGTACTATCGGCCTTTGACCATGCATCTGTACCCGTCCATTCCAAATCAATACCCTCTTTTTGTGGATAGACTCTCGGGAGTGCCATGGCTTTATCCAAAGAATGATTCTGATCAATAACCCGACTAATTACGGCTACAATTGCAGATGGAATTTTGGCACCACCCGCCGCCCCTAATGCTAAAATGGGTGAACCATCTTTTGATACAATTATGGGTGAAATATGAGATGCTGCTCTTTGACCGGGTTTCACTTCCCCCAAATACCCCCCCAATGTTTGAGCATAGACAAATCCCAATCCCGGTGTAACAACTTTAGATCCCATGATCGTACCTACCGTTTGAGTAAGGGAAGCAACCATTCCATTTTTATCCACCACAGTTAAGTGCGTTGTATGCCCCATGGGTGCCGTAAAAGATTCAGGTAAATCATCCCAATCTTCAAATGCTTGTTCATTGTGTATTTCAGCCGCTCGCTTCTCTGCCCATTTTTTAGAAGTAAGTTTTTCGGCATCCAATAACGATTTTTGATTTTTTCGATCTAAATAAGCGGATTCAATGGCGTGATAAACCGCCTCTCCCCAATCCAAATTATTTGTTAAATCATCAGATAAGGACTCAAGTATATGTAAAGCCTCAATGGTTATGGCACCAAAGGAAGGCATCCAAAGTGCCGAAAGATCATACCCTCTATATGAGCCTGTTACAATATGAGAAACTTCAGCCTCGTATTCGGCCAGCGCTTTCATACTAAGCACACCGCCATTAGCTTGATTATCTGCCACAATTTTTTCTGCAATCCATCCTGAGTAAAAGACATCAGGACCATTATCTGCAATTGCTTGCAATACATTCGCCAAGTCTTTTTGTACAAACCATTGCCCTGGCACCATGGGAGAACCATCCGTTTGGAGAAAATGCTGCCGCGTCCCTTCGAATTCGTTTAATTGTTTATTCACCATGGATTGACGAATCGCTTCTCCAGCAATGAGCGCATGGCCTTTATCTGCAATCTCAATGGCTGGATTCATAATGGATTTCAGCGCTAATGAACCAAAATCTGCTTGTGCTTTTGTTAATCCTTTTACCACACCCGGAATACCAATACTGGGATACCCATAGCGTTTTTTGGGTGCATTTTCAAAATCGTAATCCTGGGGTGCTGCCGTGGTACCGTCAATCCCATGGTACCCTGTTTCTGGAGAATAAATTAATATTTGGTTTCGGCCACCAATACCATTCATGGATGGTTCAACAACGGCCAATGTAAAGGCTGCAGCCACTGCTGCATCAACAGCATTCCCTCCCTTCGCCAAAATATCCACACCTGCTTTGGTCGCTAATGGATGGCCCGTAACCACCATTCCATTTTTAGAATGGTGTACTTTTTGGGATGATTCAAAATAAACACCACCATTAGATGGACCCGATGATGAGCATCCAACAAAGGTTAGTACAAATATGGCACAATATCGTTTCATCATATCAACTCCTTTTCAATTGCATCCATAAAATTCATATCCCCAAATCTAATTAAATCTGTTGTGGCAATCCCATATTCTTTTTCTGTTTTCTCAATCTCGGACGTCGCTTCTTCATCAGATAATTTGAATGTCAGTAGATTAATACCCAAGAATTTTGAATCTCTAAAATTCTTCATTAAATCCACATGAAGTTCCATGACCTGCTTCATTGAAGAAATAGGCAAATTAGTAACATCTTCCGGTCGACCCGGATCGTGGGTCATAATCATATAGTTCGGCATAGCGCCATGAAGCAATCCTAAGGTTACTCCCGCATAATATTGATTAGTCAAAGACCCTTGCCCCTCCACAATCACCAATTCAGTATCATCTGGACATTGATCAATAACATGCTCTATTTCCCCCGCCATAAAATCAGCCGTAACTGCATCAATGGGTACGCCGGAACCACTGAGCAATATTCCAGTTTGGCCTGTTCCAATAAATTCTACTTTTCGTCCACGCTCTTTTAACCGTTGCGTAATTTCCCAGCCTGTCGTCATTTTGCCTGTATCACAATCGGTACCCACAATGAGCAACACAGGAATGGTTCGATTCTGCCATGACCCCTTTGGAAAATTCGGTGGTTTTGGTGGCCGTCTCAAATCAGTTAATGTTACATTGTATTCTTTCGCCAAATTGGCTAATTCAGGGTCATCTTGAAGAAATTGATGCATACCACTAATAATGTTACACCCAGACATAATGGCATTTTTGACTTCGTTTCGATATTCATCACTAATAAATCCACCTTGTGAGGCATTCCCTATTACAAGTGTATCAGGATTGACACCATTACATGATGCAAAATTTTCCAATACGGGTATATCGCCACCATAACCCAATTCAGATTCAGCAGTTTTGCCAGCCTTACTTTTATCAATAACGGCCACAACATCTTCAGGACGATAGCGAATAAGCATATTCCCTGTTTTATTCAATATATAGTTAAATGCGCGGTGGCATAAAATGACAATTCTTTTTTCTGTGTTATTCATATAATTATTTATTCGGTAATTTGATTTTATATTTTGGCAATATCTTCTCAAGTATGCCACGATAATTTAGTAACAATTTAACAAAATGATAAATATTTTACACTTTATTTCTTTTTCAATATTAATACCGTTATGGTGCTTAACCATAATGATATCATGTACAGAGACACTTACGGAGCCTGAAGAGGAAATTGTAAAAACGACGCCCCTGGTTCCTCAGGGAATAAGTAAATTTCAATTCAACAATTACCCGACATTATCAAACGCACCCTTAACTGTCCATACATACCTCTCTGACTCTTCGATCAAAAATATTCCAATTGTGTTTATAATGCATGGAGCCAGTCGAAATGGGTACGATTATTGTATCGATTGGGTCGAGCCGGCACGAAAACATAATTTCCTTATTGTATGTCCAGAAATTGATGTAAATCGATATCCTGGGTCTGCAGGATATAACTTGGGCGGGATGTATGATGGAAGCACATTATTAGATTCCACCCAATGGACATTCTCCTTTATTGAACCCATATTTCAATTTTTAATAGAGAATGAGGTCTCTACTGTTGAAACTTATGGGATATATGGCCATTCCGCCGGATCTCAATTTGTCCACCGATTCGCTTTATTTACTCATCCAACGCATGCAAAAATATTTATCGCCGCCAATGCTGGGTGGTACACCATGACAGATTTTACCGAGGCATTTCCATATGGTTTTCAAAACTCACCCATGACGGAAGAAAACATTAAAGAAAAATTCAAACTGGATTTAGTAATTCTCCTGGGAGAAAACGATACAGATCCCAATGCTTCTTCTCTCAGAAAAACCGAAGAAGCTATGCGCCAGGGGAAGCACCGTTTTGAAAGGGGGAATTCTTTTTACACCAAGGCCAAATCGATGGCCGATTCCTTGAGAACAGAATTTAAATGGACTAAAGTTACAGTACCGGAAGTGGGCCACTCTAACTTTGGGATGGCCCCAACAGCGGCTAAATTATTTTATGATACATTGAAAAATTAATTAATCAAGTTACGCTTTAAGTGTCTTGTGTAATATATATATATTGTTGATACAAACGCTGATGAGAATTTTGACCAAGTAGTTTGATTCTCCCGTATCCCTGGTTTAGGGGCCTCCACTTGAATTGCACTGATCATTCCTCCGTTCTTCGATCCGTGGCGGACCGTATTATATCCACCAGAAAAATAGCGCATACCATTAGGTCCGGGATCATTCACACTTGGGACACTTTTAAACCCTATACTATCTAATATTGCACCGAAGCTGTTTGCCCCTCTTAGTACCTCAATAAATGAAGAGGACGATGAATCCACGAGAGCACGGATGCTGGATTCATTCTTAAAACTATTGGCATTCAAAACCGCATCTGATAAATCTAATTCACTTCCAGATAGTAAATATCCCAACCAATTTCTAAGATCATAGAATCCATCGGGATTCTTTCCATGGCCGTGCATATCAAAGAATAGACCACTCCCATAATCCGTCTCAATCTTCATTTTTGCAACACCAATATAATGATGATACTCCTGCCAGGCCCGTAGGGAATATTTATCGTCTTGAGCCGCTTCTACACTGTCCCGGTTTGCATCCAATTTTGTCCGTTTCAATCGACAGAGGATCACATGAGGTCGACCGCCAAACCTTGCGACCATTGTATCCATAATGGTCTTGGTTAATTCGTATGTGTTATCATCAGTTACGGTTGTGCCATAAGTCCGGTCAGGAATTTCATCAGGTGTAAGCCGGCCGCCGTGGGGCGCTGATAGGATTATAGGTAAATCCCCCGCATAGTATTCAACATATTTCTCCCTGCCATAATAAACGGAATCGGGATAATAAGGTCCGTCGTACCCGAGGGATGGAAAAGTATCCTGTTTTACAGTGTCAACAGGAGGAGGATCAATTTTTTTCGGTTCATCTTTCGGCTCATCACATCCAATCAGTACGGACAGCCATAAGACACCTATGGTAATTATCGATTTAAATGGAATCATTTTTAGATAAATCATGGCATTTATGCGAAAAGACTGACTGCAGTAAAAACGACGATAATGCCTAAAATATTAAGAATAAGTCCCGCCCTTAACATTTGTCGCTGATTGATAATTCCTGTACCATATGCCAGTGCGTTTGGTGGCGTTGCCACGGGTAGCATAAAGGCACATGTGGCTGCTACCCCAACTCCGAAAACCAATGCGTAAGTAATCGCTGGGTTAAATTGATTTGACAATGCCATCATGACGGGGATTAAAATGGCTGCGGATCCTGTATTGGATGCCAGTTCTGTTAAAAATATCATTAATGTAATACTTGCTATGATGACAACCCAATCGGGAGATCCGGCAATGGTTTGAATCATCTGAGTCGCAAGCCATTTCGAGGTACCCGTTTCGCTCAAAATGACTGAAAGACATAGCCCCCCACCAAATAAGATGAGGATGCCCCATTCAATTTTCTTCTCCAAATCTTTCCAAGAGATTAAACCCAGAATGGGTGCAAGGGCTGTAATGAATATCGCAATCATTCGGTCAAATTGTTTTAACCCGAGGAAATGCCCGATTTGACTGGAGAATATCCAACAGAAAACAGTAAAAATAAATAACGCGACACTTCCCTTTGCATGGGCATTCCATTCCATAGAAAAATTATTATTTCCTCCCGGTTGGTTAACCATTGCATTCTTTTCAGGTCGAATGACAACCCACATAGCTAATATGACAAGGGGAAACATCATAATGGCTGATGGGAAACCCACTTTAAACCAGGTAAAAAAATCGATATCCAATGCAGAAACAGCAATCCCATTGGGTGGGGACCCCACCGCAGTGGCCAATCCTCCAATATTTGCGGCATACGCTGTACCTAAAACGACATAGGCCCGCATTCTGGGATATTCTTTCCCCACCAACGCAATGGCAATGGGTAGCATCATGGCCGTGGTGGATGTATTGCTCATCCACATGGATAAAAAGCTGGTGACTCCAAAAAATCCAATTACCGACCACCAAAGATGTCCACCAGATGCGGTGGTTACTTTTTTTGCTAACCAAATATCAATTTTATATTTATTTAATAAAGCAGCTAATGTGAATCCACCCATAAATAAATACACGATTGAATTTGAAAAGGGGGATAATGCTGCTTTCGGACCAAGAATTTGAGTAAAATATGCAAGAAGAGGGACAAGTAATGCTGTTGCAGGTAATGGTATGATTTCTGTCATCCACAATCCAGCGCAGACTAAGAGTATGAAAAAGCCTTTCTGTGTTATTTCGACGTCTAATATTAACTGGCTTAAGAGATAACTAAATATACCCCACAGTAAAATTACTATGAGTTTTTTGGGAAGTGCCATTTGACTCATTTTATAGTTCTCTAACTTTATTTATTCTACAACTAATAATTCAACTTCAAAAACTAGAGTAGCGTTTGCTGGAATTACGTGCATGTCTCTATTACCATACCCCATTATTGGTGGTATTGTTAATTTTCTTTTACCGCCTACTTTCATTCCTGCCACTCCTTCATCCCAACCCTTGATAACTTGGCCTGCACCAAGAGTAAAACGAAAAGGTTCTCGTCCTGGGTTTAATGAAGAATCAAATTTTGTACCATCTCTCAACCATCCTGTGTAATTAACGGTAATAACACTATTATTTTCAGCTTCGGCACCATCGCCAACTATTATATCTTCTATAATTAATTCCCCATTCATTTCCTGATCATACTTACTGCCTTTTATTTCTTTCCAGCTCTTTAATAATTCAGAAAATTTATCTTTATGTGTGTCAGTCGGTGGAAAAAATGATCCCTGCCTTACGCCGCCTCCTTGAAGTTCTCTAGATAGACGCATTAAGCTAGAACGTATGCTATTTACTTTTTTCTGCTGACCTTTAATAGCTATTAACTTTTTATCATCAGCTTTCATTCTTTTACTCGATTGCTTTACCATTTCTTTTAGCTTCTCATTCAGTGTAAAGGCTTGTTTGTGAAGGGCATGCAATTCAAGTAGAAATGTTTCTCTTTGACGATAATCACCGGTCCTTAAGTTGAGCTTAGGGTCACCATTGACTCTCACTGTTTGTGAATGCGATTTATTACCAACTGATACTGTAACAGTATAAACTCCAGGACTAACGTGAGGTCCTTTTGCATCTAAACTATGAGGTGGGACTGGTAATAATTCAGACTTGTC
Source organism: Fidelibacterota bacterium (assembly GCA_029938045.1). Classification (GTDB taxonomy): domain Bacteria; phylum Fidelibacterota; class Marinisomatia; order Marinisomatales; family TCS55; genus TCS55. The sequence continues at coordinate 11,163 of JAPYOT010000009.1, forward strand.
TGGCTTTATTAAACCTGGTGTCTCTTTATTATTTTCGATAAACGGTGGCGGTGGATGTTTTAAATCCCAAACAAAGCGATTAATCACACCAGGAGAAACCGATAATTGGTATGATCTGATTGTTTTGTTTCTTCTTTTAATTTCAATGAATGCTTGGCCTTCATTGGAATTGACAATAAAATTAATAATTGCACCATAGTCAGGATTAGGGCCAGTCCACTCCTCTTGTCCTCGATAGGATGTATCTTTCCAATAATGAAACAATGTTGTTGGACGAATAGAATAAATATGAACAGGACTATCTAAAGATTCAGACCATTCAGCCAATGGTGCTGTATCATCTAATACCCAAAAACTTCTTCCATGTGTACCCAACACTAGATCTTTCTCTCTTGGATGAATGACCATATCATCATAAAGAGTTGTTGGAAGATTTGAATTGAACTCCACCCAATCATTACCACTATTCATTGATATAAATACTGCATGCTCAGTCCCTAAGAACAAGACATTAGCATTATCTGGGTGTTCTAAGATTACATTAATAGATCCTGAAGGTAAGTCGTCAGATAGGTCTTGCCATGTTTGTCCATAGTCATCTGTTCGAAAAACATAGGGAGACCAATCACCTTCTCTATGACGATCAAAAGTTACGTAAGCTGTACCCCTCCCTTTTTTTGAAGATATTACTCTACTCACATATGAATCACTAGGCAGACCATAAATATTTTGGCTGACCTCATTCCAATTTTTTCCACCATCTCTAGATACTTGAAGATTTCCATCATCAGTTCCTACCCATAAAATCTTGTACCAAAGCGGCGACTCATCCATTGAAATAATTTCTCCATATGATGAGGTTCCATCATTGCGTGAAATTTTAGTATCTACTCCAAGTACGTCCATAATTTTCAATGAGTCTCTGTTAATTGCTTTTGTCAAATCTTTCGTTTTATCCCAAGATACTCCGCCATTATTACTAATAAATAAACGATTTCCTCCAAGATAAACTCTATTTGGACTTTGTTTTGAAATCATTATAGGAGTAACCCAATCATACCGGTTCTTATCCTTAGGATCGCTTGAGAAAGGCTTTATTCCTTGTATATTACCCGTTTTTCTATCAACGCGGACAATATTCCCATTTTGGGTGGCATTGTACAAAATACTCGAATTTGGAGCAGGTTGCTGATACATACCATCCCCAAAGCCTATTTGTCTCCAATCATCTGATAAAATTCCCAACCAATGTCTCGTTGCACTTGGACCCACCCAAGAATGATTGTCCTGCATGCCACCGTAAATATTATAGGGAATATCCATATCAACACCAATTCCGTAAAATTGACCAATTGGAATATTATTTAGTCGATTATACGATTTACCATAATCCCAAGACTCATGTAAACCTGCATCACCCGCTAAATAAAAATGTTTAGAGTTATTTGAGTCTATCCATAATGTATGATGATCACTATGCACACCCACATCATAGGTTGGACGTGTTGGCATTTGATAGAAAGTTTTACCTTTATCTTCCGTGCGATAAAATTCAGTGGCGAGCATATAAACAATATCGTCATTATTGGGGTCAACAAAGATATGACTATAGTACATTGGGCGTGGATTCAACTTATTCATTCTTTCCCAGCTACGCCCACCGTTGCCGCTTCGATAAAACCCACTGGAATCAGCATGCTCAATTGTAGCATAAATTATATTTGATCTTGTTCGTGAAGCTGCCAGCCCAATCCGACCTTTATCTCCAGGAGGTAAGCCGTCGGTTAATTCATTCCATGATTTACCGCCATCAGTGGTTTTATAGATGCCGCTGCCAGACCCTCCGCCATTAAATCCCCATGCTTTCCGCATCCGTTGATAAGTCGCTGCATAGACCGTATTGGGGTCATTTTTATCCATTGTCAAATCAACCACACCTGTCATTTCATTAATAAATAATACTTTCTCCCAACTTTTTCCCCCATCTATCGTTTTATACACACCCCTCTCTTTTGATTCTTTCCACAAATTTCCCAAAGCTGCCACATATACAATTTTAGAATTTCGGGGATGAATAATGACCCGTCCAATATGATATGTTTTTTCTAAACCAATAGAACGCCAAGACTCACCTTGATCAGTAGATTTATACATGCCATTCCCCCAGGATGTACTCTGGCGGTTTTGCTGCTCTCCGGTTCCGGCATAAAGTATATTAGGATTAGATGGTGAAATTGCCAAATCGCCAAAGGTGGAAACAGCCTGATCATCAAAGACCGGTTTCCAGGTAGTTCCTTTATTGCTTGATTTCCAGATTCCCCCGGAAGCGGAGGCGATAAACATTATTTCAGGGTTTTCTGGAACCACTT
>JAPYOT010000009.1:13631-39607 GCA_029938045.1 Fidelibacterota bacterium
ATTCCCCCGGAAGCGGAGGCGATAAACATTATTTCAGGGTTTTCTGGAACCACTTCTACATCGTGAATACGACCGCCAGCAACGGAGGGTCCAATATTGCGGAACGCCAATTGACTCAGTTGATCAGTCGTAATTGATTGGCTCGTTAAACCAACGACAAGAACGAAGTGAATTATATATTTTTTCATAGTAGGCCTTTGTTATTTTATGATTATATAAAGCAAAAAGCCTCCAAATAAATGAAGGCTTTTTACTTTTAACGATCTACAACTATTGGAGAGCAGAGGTCGCTATTTATTTACGGCCGTTTTAGCATATAAGCCTGGATCTTCGGGTGCATTTTCATTCGATGATATTTCACCTTGAGACCATTGCATACGCTCAACGTGCTGAGTGGCTCCCACCGTATTCAATGGAAATGGGGGTATCAAATCAGTTTCACCTGCACCACGAAGACGGCGATGATCATTAAACGGCATATATGAGCCGAAACCGGACACGTACCGTTCTTCAATGATTTCACGAAGCAGCGCCTTCTTTTTTCCAATCAAACCATCTGCATTCTCCATTCCACCTGATTCAAAATCTTTTTGCTTATAGGGGGCATACTTATAGTCTGCAGCTACATCAAAAGTTGCATTAAGGCGTCCACCACCTGATAACCATGCTCGATAACTATTTAAGGCATTTAATCCTGAAGTAAAACCAGATCTTGCGGATGCTTCAGCTTTGATTAATTGATTTTCGCTATAGGTAGCAATGGGTTGTGGCTCAAACTGCTCAATCACACCCGTATTACCTGAGGCAGAAGATTCATCTATTTTATAGTAACCATGCCTTGCCGTTTCATTGGTTTTAGCATTGCCACGATATTTAGCATTTGAAGAATCTAGTATGGCCAATAGAAAACTTCCATTATTTCCAAGATCACCTGCGCGGGAACCGGCTATAATGGTATAGAAAAGGTTTTTATCACCTGCATTAATTGCTGCGTCACCACGTGGTATATACATCATATCACCAGCTGATGAAGATATTCCATTGCCTGCAGCAGCTAAAGCGCCAGCATAATCTTTATTTGCCAGAGCATACCGAGCTTTTAGTGTGTAGGCGGCCGCGATCCACTTATCTTTATCTCCATTAAAATAAATATCGAAGGATTCTTTGCGACTACTTGCACCATTCAAATCAGAGATTGCACCATCAAGCAAGGTCGACAATGAAGCCAATACTTCTATTTGAGCATCAAATTTCGGGTCCGATATTTCACTATTACCAATTTCTGAATATGGCACATCGCCCGTCAATAATGCCAGAGTTCCAATCGCATTGGCCTCTAACACTTTTGATATTCCTACCAATAGTTTATCATCAGGCGCGGCAGACTGAATATGCCTTGCGTTTGTTATTACACCAATATAGGCACTATTCCATTCTCCATTTGTTTCAACCGTTGAGAGCGCATACCCATAAATATTGGAATACAACGATGTATACCCAATCAACTGCCCAGAGTACATCCCGCATATTCGATTTATGTGAGATACTTGTACAATTGCATTCGCAAGTTGCGCACCATTGAGAAATAGTTTTGGATCAACATCAGCAAGGGTAATGTCATTTGGATTATCATTAATTGATTTATCCACATCGCAACCTGTTGTTAAAAGCGCAATTGCAGTTAGGGGAATTAATATTTTTTTCATTGTTTTTAAACCTTTAATTGTTGTTTTCATTATGATATCCTCCGCTTAGAAATTAGCCGAAACTGAGAATAAAAATGACTTGGTAACAGGGTTAGAAAAGTATTCTAATCCGGAACCCGTTTGGATACCACCAACATTCACACCAGGGTCAACACCCACCAGATCCTTGTACCAAGCGAATAGATTACGACCGGTAGCTGTAAATGTAAGGCTATTTAAACCCGTCATATCCGTTATTGCATCTGATTTCATAAGATAAGAAAGGGATAACTCTCTTATCCGTGAAAAGGTCGCATCTTTAATTGAAAAGTTATACGCCTGGTTATCTCCGAATCCACCGCCAATACCATGGCGAAACCATGCTTCATCAAGAAGCACGTCGCCTCCGCCAAAGTCTTTGATAAATCCTCTGACTGTGGTACCTGATGGAATCACTTTGCCATCAACATTTTTAAGGTCTTTTGTAAGCGTAACTTCATTCTCTGTATCCTTGGTCGTACCAAATCGTCTAAGAACCCATAACGTACGCGGTGAGTATTCACCACCTTCTGAATGTTCAAAGAGCATATTAACCGTGAAATTACTCAAACGAGCCGTCATACCTAAAGTACCTCGCCAATCTGGATTGGGGTCACCCAAAATCATTTTAGTTGGTGTAATTTGAGGAAATCCATTATCATCTAAAATAAATTTACCATTCACTGTGCCATCTTCCGTTTGTGAGCCGATTCCCCAAAGAGAACCAATGGGGTAGCCTTTTCTCGCAACGGAGTTCACTGAACCTGAACCAAGATTCAACACATCCGTACCAGACAAGCTAAGAACCTTATTTTTATTTGTAGCCCAATTAAATGATAAGTCAAGGCCCGTGGTTGCCTGATTCATCACGCTCCATGAACCATCGATTTCAAGGCCCTTATTCTCCATTGAAGCCGAATTCGAATATTGCGTATCATAGCCAGATGTTGGCGTAAGTGCATTGCTAATCAACATATCAGTAATTTCATTTTGATAACTGGTCAAACTAAGTGACAGTTTGTCATCCATAAACCGAAAATCAACACCGAACTCAGTTTCAGTTTTTACTTCAGGCTTTAATTCTGGGTTACCCTTATCATCATCCACGCGATAGCCACCGCCCCACTGACCGACAGATACTGGATCGCTATAAGAGCTATAACCAAATCCACTCTCTGCTAAGGTTTCAAAACGATGTGCTCCGGGTCTCACACCCACCTGGCCATACGCTACACGTAATTTTGCAAAACTGATAAATGATGCCATACCGTTGAGTAAATCTGTCATTTGATAAGCCACATCTACTGCAGGGTACATGTAAGCTTTACTGATTGTCGAATGGGTTTCACTCGCCATTGATACATTAACAAAAATTTGATCCAATGCATCAAGCGAAAGGACCCCATAAGCTCGGGTTGAACGAAGAAACAATCTACCATTAGACACTGAAGAGGCTTCTGCAGCCGTATTAACACTGGTTGTATGTTTATCAGTATTCACCAAAAACCCATCAATCCATGATGATGATCTACTATATTTGCGATCATTTAAGTTCCAACCAGCCGTAGCGACCATAGAAATATTTGAACTTAGTTCCACATTCTGGCGTGCAATTACGTCGTAATTCGTTTCACGGTTTGTAATTCGAGCCATATCGAATGCCCCGGAGTTTATACCGGAACCGGCACTCCCAATGGGATAAAAGCTTTCTCGGTTATCGGTAAATTGGTCAAGACCGCCACGAAGAACCACTTCAGTGCCAGGGAATGGCGTTATATTCATTTCGTTTGACATCATTAAGCGATTAACCCGCGTTAAATTTTTATGCTCATTAACAGTCCAAAGGGGATTGCTATAAATTGGATTTGTGCTTGAACCTCCAAGGTAACGACGGTAAGCCCGATGGCGATTCGTATATTCAGTGCCACCACTTACGTATGTACCTTTGTAATGAGTCATATCAAAATCAGGAGCATTTCTTAAAAGACCTAACATCAAACCTGCAACATTAGATCCCCTCTGAATGCGATTAGATTCACTGTAGGTATATCCCACTTTAGACGACATCGTTATTTTGTTCGAGAGTTTAAACCTTGTATTTAATCTCACATTATCTCGATCGTAAAAAGAATTGCGAATCATACCGTCCTGACGTAATCGGCTATAGCTAAATAGGTACGTCTTCGATTGATCGCCACCAGAAACTTGGAAATCATCCTGATTAAGTTTCCCTGTACCAAAAATCCGGTTAAAGTTCTCTTCTACAAAGGTTTCTTTTGAATTTTTTTGCGTGATTGTGTACTGAGTAAAAGGGGTATCACCAACGTCAGAAACGAAGTAAGCTTTATCTTTGTTGTATGTATCTTCACCGCCAGCCCGATCTGAAATTTTATCACCCCAGGATTCAGCATGGGTGGTCCATTTCCCATTACGTCCTTGGCCATAGGTAGTTTGCATAGGTATTTTCTCATGAATCTCGTCATAGGAGGTTGTATGCTTATAGCTCATTTTCATCTTACCTGCGGCACCATCTTTTGTTTGAATCACAATTACACCGTTGGCGGCTCTTGAGCCCCAAAGTGCGGCTGCAGATGCACCTTTTAATATTTCTACTGATTTTACATCATTGGCATTAAGGTCATTCATTCTAGACTGTTGCGTCACCCCGCCAAACCGAGAAGAATTACCATAAATTTGGGAGTTATTTATTGGCATACCGTCAACAACAACAAGCGGCTGACTGCTACCCGAAATTGTATTATTGCCACGTATTCTAATGGAAGAACCAGAGCCTGGGTCACCACTTACAGCATTAACAATCACATTTGATGCCTTAGATGATAAAGAATTCATTATCAAAGCCTCACCTGAACGCGTCATATCAGATGGTGTTACAGAAACACTTGTAGATCCCTGCTTATCGCGATTCGTCTCAAAGCCGAGTGCGGTTACACTCACGGCTTTAAAACCGATGGCATCCAATGCTAAGGAGAAATTTTGAGTAACAGAACCACTTGTAGGTACATCAACACTTGCTGATTGGCTTGTATGCCCAATATAAGAGGCCGTTAAGGTTACGGTATTCCCTCCCATGGTTCCACTGGATACATCGATTCGATAGGTTCCATCTGTATCCGCTGCTGAACCAACTGAAGTGCCGTCAATAAGAACATTTGCACCTACCAGCGCATTGCCGTTAATATCTGTTACTGTACCTTCGATGGATGACTGAGCGCTTGCTATTCCCAGAATGATTGAAAATAGAAGTGATATTTTGATATGTCTATTCATTAGAATTACTCTCCTGTGATTTATTTAAATCTACCCTCTTAAAATTTCGTTGAATCATTCATAATATTTTTGACGATAAAATAGAAGAATGATGCTCTTGTTCTGACTAATTATAGATATAATTATAGATAGTATGCAAACCTATTTTTTACAATGTAAATTTATTTACAATATATAAATTTTAAGGCTTAATCTTTATTTTGAATTTGTTTAATATATTTATATACAGTGGGTCGTGTTATCGAAAGGGCCTCTCCAATAATCGCCACTGCTCCCCTTTTATTTAAATGCCCTCCCTTTATTAGATATGCAATAACGTTCACTTTATCTATTCGCGAGAATACTTTATTGGTTAGAGCATGGCTCACCCGAAAATGATTAATGGCAATGTGGATATCTTCTTTTGTACTACCATAAAAAAACGCTTCTTTTTCTTTTATTGAGGTACTATCATCTGTCTGGGTGAAGAATGACAATACTTCTGAGAATTGATTAAAAACAGAAATATCATAGTTCAAACCCAGTGAACCGATAATCTCTCTATCTGAATTCCTAATGGTTAATGAGGAAGATTTCAATGGCTTACCATCAGGACTTTCATTTTTATAATTAATTACCTTTTCTGGAATTTTTCCTTTTATTTTTTTATAACCAATATCGGAAGTACCGCTCCCCACCGTTCTTCCTGTAATATGATTATTAAAAATAGCAATGATTGAATGTTCTGGGAATCGTAAATCATGGATAATCACTTCCAAATGGGGTTTAAACATTTCAGAAATAACTTCCCCCATTTTTACATAGTGTGATAGAATTTCATTATCTGTTAATATGTCTTTTTGAGCCATAAGAACTATTATAATTACCCAATATCCACTAACTCTACATCGGATTCGTCGAGCTTTTCTATTTTGATATTCAATAAACCGTATATAATCGCTACAACAGGATTGATTAGATTAAAAAAGCAAAAAGGCAAATAGGCAAATGTAGCTACACCTAAAGAAGCTGACATATATGCTCCACATGTATTCCATGGAATCAGCGGAGAAGTAATTGTTCCCGCATCTTCTAATGTCCTGGATAAATTTCTTGGGTCTAACCGTCTGCGGGCAAATTCAGCCCGATACATGCGGCCGGGAATAACAATGGCGATATATTGATCCGCAGCAATGATATTAATTCCAATACAGGTAGCTACCGTGGCAACGATTAATGACCCTGTGGTTTTAACATAAGTCAAAATAGATTCTACAATTTTATCCAACAATCCAATTGTTTCTAATACGGCACCAAATGTTAAGGCACAAATGACCAACCAAATTGTATTCAACATGCTCACCATGCCGCCCCGGCTCAATAAATTGTCAACCATGGGGACACCACTATCAATGACAAAACCCGAATGCAGTGCGGTCCATACACCAGAAATCATCGTTAAGGTTCCCGACAGTTCCGGCCGATTAACAAAATTCCGAATTACATCGGGCTGAAGTATCACAGCGAAAAGTCCCCCCAATAATGCTCCTATCATAATGGTAGGGAAAGCAGGCATTTTCTTAAATGCCAAAACAAATACAACAATCAATGGAATAAAAGAGAAAATGCTTACATTAAAGGTAGAATCAATTGTATTCTGAAGTAATTCAAATCCGCCTGCTTCACCCGTCACTTCTCCTCGTAATCCCATAATTAAAAACAATAAAAGTGCAATGCCCAAACTAGGGCCGGTTGTCCAAACCATATGGCGAATGTGGGTAAATAAATCCGTACCGGCTATGGCAGGAGCCAGATTGGTAGAATCAGATAATGGTGACATTTTATCTCCAAAATAAGCACCAGAGATCACCGCCCCTGCGGTGACAGGTCCCGATAACCCTAGACCGACTGCAATTCCCATTAATGCCACACCCAGCGTTCCCGCTACTGTCCACGAGCTTCCAATGCTCAAAGCCGATAAGGCACAAATCACACAGGCTGCAAAATAAAAAATAGAGGGAGCCAAAATATCCATCCCATAGTAAATCATAGATGGAACTGTTCCAGAAATTATCCATGTTCCGATCAAAGAGCCCACTGCCAATAATATCATGATGGCGCCCATTCCCATGGAAATACCTTTCACAATTCCCTTTTCTATTTCTTTCCAGACATATCCATTTTTCACACCAATAATGGCCGCAATACATGCACCAAGCAGTAAGGCAATTTGGTTGGCACCGGATGAAGATGCATCCCCATATAGATTAACTGATAATACCAACATGATGATCAATGAAATGATGGGAATCAATGCATCTACCATAGAGGGACTTTTATGTTTAGATGTCATGCGTTTCCTCTAAATTTTGGTTTTCGTTTTTCCACAAATGCACTCAATCCTTCATTCGCTTCTTCTGTACCGAACAACTTGCTGAATAGATCCACTTCAATTTTCAGCCCCTCTTTAATGGAAGTGCCAAACCCTTCTCGAATACATGCCAAAGACTTGGCAATTGCATTGGGTCCATTTTTAAGTATTTGTGCTGCAATTTCTTTACATTTATCTATTAATTCGTTCGGTGGAACAACATGATTCACTAATCCGATTAATTTTGCTTCTGATGCACTCACCATCCGGCCGGTTGTAATTAATTCATTTGCAATGCCTAAACTAACCAATCGGGGTAATCGCTGGGTTCCACCCCAGCCTGGAAGAATACCAAGCAGCACTTCCGGTTGACCAAAAGTGGCCGTTTCACTGGCAACACGTATATGGCATGCCATGCTGATTTCGCACCCGCCCCCCAGTGCAAATCCATTTACAGCAGCAATCACCGGCTTGGGTGAATTTTCAATTAACAATGTCATATGTTGCCCCATCTGTCCAAACGTTAGGGCTTCTTTCGGTCCATTGGATTGCATTTGTTTTATATCAGCCCCGGCCACAAACGCTTTATCTCCCGCACCGGTTAATATTATTACGCCCACATTCTCATCATCAATACATGACTTGACCGCTGAAACTAAATCAGCAACAACCATATTATTCATGGCATTCAACGCCTCCGGACGATTGATGGTTAAAATGGCAATATGATTTGAAATATCCGTCAGGATAAAAGACATGATTTTCTCTAAATTATTTCCAAAAAGTCCGACTGAATAATACAATAATAGTAAAAATCTCCAGCCGGCCTAACAGCATACAAAATGTAAGCATCCATTTCCCAATTGGGTGAAGTAATGCATAATTATCTGTGGGCCCAAATGCGCCCAACCCCGGACCAATATTTCCAATGGCTGATGCGGCGGCGCCAATCGCTGATTCAATATCCAGATTTAACGTGGTGAGTATTAATGCGGTAATTCCAAAAATGGACATGTAAAATAAAAAGAAACCCAATGTATTTCTTACCACATCTTCGCCAATATAACGATCACCAATCCGGATGGGAATGATGGCTCGAGAATGAAGCATCCGCCTCGTTTCAGTCGCAGCATATTTCACCAATAGAATAATGCGGGCTACTTTCATGCCACCGCCCGTTGAACCGCCCATTCCGCCAATAAACATGAGGATTAATATTAAATATTGACTAAAAAATGGCCAGATTTCATAATCGGCAGAACCATAGCCTGTTGTGGTTAAAATAGATACACTTTGAAATAAAGATGATAAAAAATTATCGTGGGTCCAATCTCCCTGTGCCGAGGAAATATTTAAAAATATAAATAATGTTGCCGCAAACGTAATGCCAATATAAGTCAAAAATTCCGGGTCTTTAAAACAGAGCTTTATATTACCGGTTAAAGCACGAAAATGAAGGGTGAAATTCACACCAGCAATAAACATAAATAGAATAATGATATAATGAATAGCAGGGTTTGCGTAAGCAGCGATACTAGCATTTTGGGTACTAAATCCGCCCGTGGGCATGGTGGTAAAAGCATGGCAAATTGCATCAAACCAAGGCATACCGCTGATACTTAATAAAATAGCTTCTGCCGCCGTTAAACCCACATAAACCATCCATAATATTTTGGCCGTTTCTTTCACACGGGGACGAATTTTATCTGCCACTGGTCCTGGGACTTCAGCTTTGAATAATTGAACGCCTCCCGCACCGAGGAGCGGCAGGATGGCAATGGTAAATACAATAATGCCCATACCACCAATCCATTGGATGAATGACCGCCAATACAGTACCCCATGGGTCAAACTTTCAATGCCATTTGGCAAATGAGGCAGGGTGCTGGGATTCCCGATAATCGATGCGCCGGTTGTGGTAACTCCGGACATAGATTCAAACCAGGCATCGGTAAAATTTGGAATGGCCCCAGAAAGGTAAAATGGCATGGCACCAGCCAATGCTATCAGTAACCAGGCAAGGGTAACGATGGCAAAACCATCTTTATTATTAAGCGAACGACTTTTACGGGTAAAAAGCCATACAGGAATTCCGATGCCCATACATATACCCATAGACTGCAAATGCCCAACCAAATCCGGTTCATTATAGCTCCATGCAATCAAGGATGGAACCATCATGGTGAAACCAGTCAGGGCAAGCATGGCCCCTAAAATATTCAAGATAGTTTTAACGTGCATCAGACTTCAAATAATTTCCGCAATTTTGGAATAGCTTTCGACTTTGCAAATACCAATACCGTATCTTCATCTGTGAGCTGAGAAGACCCTCTAGCAATGGATAAGTGACCATGATGATTAATGATTCCCACAATACTATCAACGGGGAATTTTATTTCAGATAAAGGTGATTTGGTCACCTTACTTCCAGAATCCGGACAAAATTCAATCACATCTACATCAATTTCGTCAAAGGTGGTGACGGGTGTTTCTGATAGGTCGCTGGCAATGAAACGTAAAATAGAATTTACAGTAGCCATGTTTTTACTCAATACAGCACCCAAACCAATCTCTTGAACGATGGGCATATATTCGGTCGTACTTACATGAATCACTGTTTGCTTGACACCCAAATGATGGGCCAACATACCAGATAACAAATTTGTTTGTTCACTTTCTGTTACAGAAATAAAACTGTCTGCATCCTGAATATTTTCTGCTTTTAAGAATTCAACATCTGTGCCATCACCAAATAGAACCATGGTATTTTTTAAATTGGCAGCGAGCCACTCTGCTTTGTCTTTTCTCTTCTCAATCATGCGCACACTCATTTCATTTTCCAATTCTTCCGCAACACTTCGGCCAATCTTACTCCCGCCAAGAATGATGATTGAATCGGTTGGGGTGGCTTCTTTTCCGACCAATTCCATGAGTAATTCAAGCCGTTCAGTTTTTACTATAAAATAAATGGTATCGCCTTCATTAAATTCAAAATCTGCCCAGGGAACTTGTGATTCTCCATTCCGCAACGCTGTTATAATGCCAAATTTGTAATCGATCTCTTCTTCACAAAATTCCCGGACAGTTTTCCCAATCATGGGACTATTTTTTTCTAATTGGATACCAATCATTTGCATCCGTCCGCCTTCAAAAGACATGGCTTGGGTTGCATAAGAATGCCGTACCAATTGAACAATTTCCTGACAAGCTTCTTTTTCCGGATGAATCACAAGATCAATTCCAAATTTTTCCGGTTTAATAATGGAATCCCGAGTAGTGTATTGCTGATTTCTCAATCGGGCAATGATCTTTTTTGCCCCCAGTTCATGGGCTTGTTGTGACGCAATCAAATTCACTTCATCCACCCGAGTGAGACATAATACGTAATCCGCATCCTGAACATTTGCCTTAGATAAGTTCCGGGGGCTGGCACCATTACCCTCCACCACAATTACGTCAAGATTTTCTGAAGCGCGTTTACATTTAACAGGGTCCACATCCATCGCAATAATATCATGATCTTCCTGACTCAATGCTTTGGCCACATGGAATCCAACTTCTCCAACACCAATAATTACAATGCGCATAATAATTCCTTTCCGGTAAAATCATGAATTTTAAGTGTAATTATCAAATGAATTCCATTCTTTCTTTAATCACATTCCCGCTGAATATCAGCGCCCATACTTTTAAATTTTTCCTCAATTTTTTCATATCCTCTATCAATATGGTAAACGCGGCTTATGGTAGATCGCCCCTCTGCCATCAACGCTGCAATCACCAGGGAAGCACTGGCCCGAATATCGGTTGACATTACTTGTGCACCCCGTAATTTATTCACACCGCGAACGATAGCCACATTATTTTCCATAGAGATATTTGCCCCAAGACGTACCAATTCCGGTACGTGTGAAAATCGATCATGATAGATTGTATCCGTAATAACGCTCGTACCGGATGCCACCGACATGAGTGCAATCCATTGTGCCTGAAGATCCGTAGGAAAACTGGGGTGAACGTCAGTCATCATATCCACTGCTTCTAAATTGTCGGCTTTTTCAATAGAAATTGTATCATCATCTACAGAAATAGTACATCCAGCCTGTTCCAGTTTTTGTAACACAATGGATAAATGGTCTGGAGAAACATTGTTTATTGTAATATTTCCCAAGATAGCTCCCGCCATAAGAAATGTTCCAGCCTCAATCATATCGGGAATAATCTTAACTTCAATCGGATTTAACGAATTAACACCATGTATAGTTAATTCATGGGTTCCCACGCCTTCTATCTGGGCACCCATATCATTCAACACATCACATAACTGCACAATATGAGGTTCTCTTGCTGCATTGGTAATTTGAGTCGTTCCCTCTGCCAAAACAGCGGCCATAAGAATATTACCTGTTGCGCCGACCGAGGGTATTTCAAAATGAATTTTTGCACCCTTCAGTTTTTTTGCCCGTGCAATGATGTATCCATCTTCCAATATAATTTCTGCACCAAGTTTTTCAAATCCTTTTAAATGATAATCTACTGGCCGAGGTCCCCACGCGCAACCGCCGGGAAGGGATACCCGTGCTTCACCAAATCGGGCTAATAGTGGCCCCATCACATAAAAAGAAGCACGCATGGTTTTTACTAAATCATAAGGTGCCTCCAAGGTATCTACTGTTGAGGCATCGATGGTTAAAGAGTTTTCATTGAAATCTGTTTTGGCGCCGACCATATTTAATAATCGGACCATGGTTCGCGTATCTCGTAAATCGGGTACATTATTGAGGGTAGATTTTCCATCAGCCAAGAGGACAGCAGCCATGATGGGCAAAACAGCATTTTTAGCGCCGCTTATTTCTACCTCACCACTGAGACTGGCACCCCCATTAATAATAAATTTATCCACGCGCTTGATCCATGAATTGTTGTGCGGAAGTTAGTCCTTCTCTTGAAACAATTTCTCCACTAAATAATTCTGCGATTGCTTTTAATTTTTCTTCGTCATTCAAATACCGGGCAGTCACAGATGTTTTTTCTTCATGAATTGATTTATGAATATATAAATGATGATCAGCCCTGGAGGCAATTTGTGGAAGATGCGTAATACAGATGACTTGCTTATCCTTGCTCAATTTTTCTAATGCTTCGCTCACTTTTTCTGCTGCCTGCCCAGAAATACCTGAATCTATTTCATCAAAGATCAGCGTGTCCACCGGGTCATACTTTTTAAGAACTGATTTAATCGCCAACATGATTCTGGACACTTCACCGCCAGAAGCAATTTTTGCTAATGGTTTCGGAAGTTCGCCGGGATTTGCACTGAGAAAAAACGCAACTTGGTCATATCCTTTTGGGCCATACTTTACAGGTTCCCCTTCATGCACGATGGGACTTCCAGAATCATTTTGTTGCATTATTTGCACTTCAAACTTTGCACCTGCCATATTCAACAAAGCCATTTCATTCTCTATTTTAGATCCGATTTTATTTGAATATTTCATCCGAATGCTATGGAGCTGATCTGCATATTTTTGGTAGCTGCTTTTTAAATGGTTTTTATCAGATTCTAAACTGGATATAGCGATATCTAAACCGGATAATTCATCTAATTCCTTTTCCGATTCTTGAATAAAAGAATGAACGCCTTCAATCGATCCACCATATTTCCGTTTTAATCCTTCTATGGCTTGCAGCCGCTCCTCCACTTCTTTTAGATGGTTTTGATCCAGTTCCAATGAATCAATATGGTGAATTAATTCAGCCGATGTATCCTGAATCGAAACAGATGCTTGGTTAATAGATTCCATGTAAGGATTCAACGATTCATCATATTTTGATAATCGGCTTAGCTCATCTACTGTCGATGCAAGTTGTCGATAAATCGAATGATCGTTTTCCGTTAACGATTGGTTCAACCTCTGGACAGTCGAAACTAACTCTTCAACATGGTTTAGCCGTTTAAACTCTTTCCCCAGCTTAATATCTTCATCTATTTGAGGATCTATTGATTGGATTTCCTGAACTTGAAATTGAAGCAATTCTTTTTGATTTGCAGCATCTTGTTGCTTTTCATTCAACGTATCTAATTCCTTCAATGTTTTCGTTAAATCCAAATAAGTCTCATCTATTTTTTGAACCATATTATTCGAATCACAAAAGCTGTCTAAAAAGTCAATGTGGGTGGCAGGATTCATAATATATTGCTGTTCATGCTGTCCATGAAAATCTGCAAAAGAAACTACTGAATCACGATAATCCTGTTCGGCCATGGGTTCATCATCCATAAAAGACCGAGTTCGGCCAGCTTTACTTATGATTCTCCGCAGTATTTTTTCTTTTCCTTTTATGGTCAATTCTACTTCAACAATGGCCTTTTCTTTTCCACTTCTTACATCTGTTTTATCCCCATTCCCACCTAAAGTGATTCCCATGGATTTTAAAATGAGTGATTTCCCTGAACCAGTTTCGCCTGTAACCACCGTTAATCCTTTTTTCATTGGAAGCGATAAGGCATTAATGATTGCAAAATTCTTAATAAAAAGTCGGTGTATCATTCTTTTCTATTTCCCAAAACGAGTAATGAACCAATAATAATACCAATTGTATCCGCTAATACATCCCATCCGCTGGAGAACCGGCCCGAAATAAATGATTGAAGATATTCATCCAAGCCGCCAAATAGAATGCCAAGCGGTATCACAATCATTAAAGTTCGATAAGAAATTGAATTCATACTTTTCATGGCCAATATTCCCAAAATAAAGTACTCAACCATGTGGATCAACTTATCCCATGTGAGTAGCCATGTTTTTGGCATACTTTGGGCTGGCACACTGGATACACTCAAAATGACAAGCATATAAGCCACCAATAATATTCGAAACATTTTATGATTCATAATCCCGAAGTACGGTCCCTAATTGATTTAATAAATCGCTGGCAATTAACCCACGCTGACTACTTTTAATTGCCAATTGATCTGCTGCCTTACCATGAGTATAAATTCCTACTTTTGCTGCCTCAACTGTGCTGAATCCCTGTGCTATGAAAGATGCAATCATCCCAGTTAACACATCACCGGTGCCAGCTGTAGCCAGCCCAGGATTCCCGGTTGAATTAACAGCACCTTGACCATTCCATGCAACAAAAGAAGGTGCAAATTTAGCCACCAAAACACCAGGGAAATTTGACATGAATTTATCTATACTTCCTGGAAAATCATTTGTTATTAATTCAGAAGAAATACCCGATAATTGACTGAGTTCACCCACATGGGGTGTTATGACAAATTCGGATTGTATTTCCTGAAATAATTCGGGACAATTATAAAATGGTCTTAATCCATCCGCATCAATTACCATGGGTTTGTCAATAGTCTTTACTAAAGTTTTTACCAATGCACTCGTTCGATCATCCTGCCCTAACCCAGGCCCAATGGCAATGGCATCACACCAATCTACCCATTTCATGATGGTGTCATAATTTGATTCAGTAAAACAACCCATTTCGTTATCCTCGCATGGAAGCGTCATTCCCTCTGTAATTTTTTCTTCATATATTGCATTCAATGATGCTGGCGCACATGTAATCGTTAACCCAGAGCCACTTCTTAACCCTGCCATGGTTGTTAAATATGCTGCCCCAGTCATACCAATTGATCCAGCGAGAAATAATACCTTTCCTTGAACGTGCTTATGAGTCGATTTCTCCATTGGTCTTAATATGGTTTGAATATCTTCATGTGAAATAACTGTCCAGGATCGACCATCTAATTCATCAACAATTTCCGGAAAACCAATATCTACAGAATGGATGTGTCCTGAATGACTTCTTCCTGGTTCAATTGACATACCTAATTTTGGATAACCCATAGAGACAGTGTGATCAGCGTTCACAGCGTGGATATCTGCCGTACCGGTCTCAGCATTTACACCGGAAGGTATATCAGCAGAAATTGTTTGTTTGAAATCATTCATCCATTGAATCCACGGAACCGTATTATCTCTGATAATTCCAGAAAAACCAGTTCCCAGCACTGCATCAACCATCAAGTCAAAATCAGGTTTTGAGGTGGGAATATCAGTATTATATATAATTGAGAGTCCATTTTTTTCGCATTGATCCGAAAATATTTTAGCATCGCCTGTTATTTCATCGTGATGCACCAATGAATAAATTGTTATTCTAAATCCCCATTTATTGAGGATATGGCCGGCAGCGAATCCATCCCCCCCATTATTCCCTTTGCCGCAGACAATTCCAATGTTTGGATTGTGGATATCCATCAAATTAGATCGAATAAATTCTGCCAGTTTTTGACCTCCATTCCCCATGAGGATTTCTCCGGAAATGCCATGATTTTCCATAGCTAATCGGTCTAATTGTTTTGCTTGTTTTCCAGTAAGTACACGCATTTACACCACCAGCATTGCCATGGCAACGGCATATTCCGATTCATGAGAAATACTAACTATTAATTGATCATATTTATAATTTAAAATAGACGACACGACCGGTGCGCCATTATCTTTGGGTAAAATTACAATATCACTAAAGGCGATTTGATTCGTTAATCCGGAGGAATAAAAACATTTTTTAACCGCTTCTTTGGCGGCGAATCGTCCAGCATAATGAATGGATGGATTGGACTTCCCATCACAATAAATAATTTCTTTTGGAGAAAAAGATTTTTGTTTAAATCGATCGCCGTGATTTTCCAGCAATCGGGAAATTCGTTTTACTGAAACGATATCCGTTCCAATGAAGGATTTAGACGTGGTTCAAACCCTTGATAATATTGACGACTTCATATACATCATTCACATCCCAATCCGCACCGGAGTCTACAGTTCCGAAAGTATCGCCATAGCGGGCAAAAATTGTTTTCATACCTATTTCTTTCGCCCCAACCACATCTCGTTCAGGCCAATCCCCAATCATGATTGCTTCGTTCGGCTTAATTTTTAAGTAATCCAACGCCATTTGAAAAGGTATAGGGGAAGGCTTACGTACTCCTGTATCATCAAAAGTCAAGACTGGGTCAAATACATGGTGCAAATTCAGGTAATATAAACGCATCCAGGCTTCGCGGCTTGGGGCATCGGAGACTACAGCCAGATTAATGCCCATTTTGATCAATTGAATCAATGTTTTATTCACGTTGGGATACACTAATAATGTGGCCTCTCTGGCACGACGGTAGGATACAATACCCGCTGCCAAGATCTTGTTACTGACCTCACCAACAGTTTGATTTAAATAATCGTCAAATACCTGTTGGTTCTCCCAACCTCTTTCCATATATAAATCAAATATATCCTCATAGGCTTTTTTTTCATCAACCTCCAGCCCAGCTTCATTCATGGCCGTAATTGCGGCTTTGACAGAAAACTGTTTCATCTTGATAAAATCAAGCAATGTATTATCTAAATCAAATATAATTGCTTTAATCATAGTCTATAATTTAAAGTAACAGAATTTTATTTTTCGTATTTCTGGGGGTTTTTGACTTTATCCATTTCATATTCAGCCATTTTTCTCCAGGCACGATCATTTCTTGCTTTTTCGAATGCATTTATTGCACCCGTTTTATTACCTTTTCCACCGCACCACTCGGCAATTCCCAATTCGAACCATGCACCACCAAATCGGCTTTTTATTGATGTACTATTCCGGGCCGCATCTTTTGCACCGTTACAATCCCCGGTTGCATTATACGCACCGGCCAAACGAAAGAAACTCATGGCATCACGATCATTCAATGTGGTGGCCATTGTTAAATGAGCAATGGCTTGTTCCCAGTTTTTTTCCTCAGAGGAAACTATTCCCAAACTCGCATATCCTTTTGCATAATTTGGTTTTACTGTAATAGCCATATTCAACACTTGTTTGGCTTTTTCATAATTTTTGGCGTTGATATATATATCACCCATGGCACCGTAAGCTTTATCATAACCTGGATGAATATCCACTGCTGATTCTAAAGCATCAATTGCCCCATCCCTATCCCCCATTGATTTTTTGGCTAATCCTAAAGCAAAATACCCTTTATAAAATTGTGGATTGACGCCTAAAGCTTTTTCATAAGAAACCACTGCAGCTTCTTTGTCTCCCATTTTTGACAGAATGACACCAATTTGGTAGTATGATTGATAAAATGTTTCATCAATGTCTAAGACTTTTCTGTAATCACTAAGTGCACCGTCAAGATCCCCCCTTTTATAGGATTGATTCCCAGTATTAAAATAATTTTTTGCTACATTTTTAATAGCGGCTAATGCAGTTTTATGTTCAGAATTCAGGGCCAATGTTTCATGAAAATAATCCACAGAAACTAAGTATTCCTTTTTTCGAAAATGAACTAATCCCATATTTAATACTGATTCTGGATAATTTGGGAATTTTTCATGTGCAATTCGAAATGATTCAAATGCATCATCTGCATCACCATTTTTCATCGATTTGTTTCCTTTACTCATGAGAGTATTGAGTTCGCTTAATCGATCAAATTCCGCACGTAATTCTTTGTTTTCCTCATCGGCAGAAATGGCTTCTTTTAATAGGTCACCCGCTTTTTTTAAGTCACCATTCCGAATGGCAACCTTGGAAAGGCCTACATAGGCAGGTGCAAATGTGGGATCCATTTTCAAGGCTTCATTAAAGTCATTTTCTGCATCTGAAACTTCTCCCGCTTCTAAACTGGCATTGGCTGAATTATATAAATCAACTGGGGACTGAGCCAATGCAATACTCGCCAACAATAAAATAATCATCATTCTTTTCAACATTATGTTTTATTTCCTCATTCTAATTAATTGTGTGCCGAAGGCCGGACTCGAACCGGCACAAGGTTTCCCTCACATGCCCCTCAAGCATGCGTGTCTACCAATTCCACCACTTCGGCCAGTTTTTTCATTAATTATTATTATTATCCTTTACCGGTGCCGTGGGCAAATTCAACCCTTCTGAAGCTGGGGCTAATGTCCTTTCTTCCTGAGCTTGTTCAATGACCGAACTTCCACCAGAAGTATCTGGTGAGCCCATCAGACTAATAAGAAGCGCTAATCCCATGAAGGAAATAGCAAGATATGTTGTTATTTTGCTCAATGCAGTTGCAGCACCCCGTCCGCCAAAAATGGCATTGGTTGTCTGTCCACCAATCGATCCGGCTAATCCGCCACCCTGACTGGCTTGCATTAATACGACTGTTATCAATAATAAACTGACTATTGCATGAATTGTAATTAAGAATCCTAACACGATTTATCCTTTATTATAATTTGTTACTTGCGCTATTATGCTACAAAAACTATCCTCTTTTAAACTCGCACCGCCAATGAGGAATCCATCCACACCCTCCGTTTGAATCAGTTCGGCAGCATTGTTTTCATTCACAGATCCACCGTAAAGGATGGGTATTTCACCGGAGCTATGACCAAACATATCATCCAGAATTGTTTTCACATATCCGTGTGCTTCTTCTACCTGATCATTGGATGCAGTTTCTCCTGTGCCTATTGCCCAAACGGGCTCATAGGCAATAATCAATCTTTCCGAATCGATGGTTTCGACTCCTTCTAAGCCCAACTTTATTTGGTGATGAATTATTTCATTCGTTCGATTCATCTGGCGATCTTCTAATGTTTCACCA
Organism: Fidelibacterota bacterium; assembly: GCA_029938045.1. Lineage (GTDB taxonomy): Bacteria > Fidelibacterota > Marinisomatia > Marinisomatales > TCS55 > TCS55. The sequence goes on from JAPYOT010000009.1 coordinate 32,644, forward strand.
ATGCAAAAAATAGGTATGAGTTCCCCATTAAATACTGCATGAATCTTTTGATTGATCCATCCATCCGTTTCGCCAAAAATATGGCGACGTTCAGAATGACCAATAATCACATACTGAACCCCCATGGATTTCAACATTTCAACAGAGATTTCTCCCGTGAATGCACCCTGGGATTCATGATGGGCATTTTGAGCCCCCACACCAAAGGATGTACCATCCAATGCGTCAACTATGGAAAAGAGCAAGTTAAAAGGCGGGCAGAATATAACCTTCACTTTTTCCTTATCCAATATTCGATTTCGGATTTTACCGACGAAAGATATCCCATCGGTAAGAGTTTTATGCATCTTCCAGTTTCCGGCGATAATGGGTTTGGTTTTCATCCTATAACTCCAATGAATAAATAGCAGGTAATGATTTTCCTGATAACAGTTCTAATGACGCGCCGCCACCGGTTGAAACATGACTAAATTTTTCCATCAATCCGAATTTATTAACGGCAGCGGCCAAGTCACCTCCGCCAATAATGGTTAATGTTTCATTGACGGTTACGTCAGCCATTCTTTTCGCAATTTTTTCTGTCCCCTTATGAAAACCATCCACTTCAAATACGCCCATGGGACCATTCCATAAAATTGTTTTTGATTTTAAAATTATTTCCAAATAACGACTGATGGTCTCAGGACCAATATCCAATCCCATTAGGTGATTGGGTATATCACCCACTTTATAAATTTCTGCCTGTTGGCTTTTGTCCAAGGATTCCGCACATACAAAGTCTGTTGGGAAAATTAATTTGGATTTTCCCCGGGCTCTGGCCATGATTCCTTTTGCTGTGGAAAGCATGGATGGATCAACCAATGAATTGCCAACTTCCCTGCCCTGCGCTTTTAAAAAAGTGAATGCCATTCCGCCACCAATAAGAATATAATCGGCCATGCCTGCCACATGGGTAATCAAATTCAATTTAGTATCAATTTTTGCACCACCCAAAATCACTGTTAATGGTCTATCCGGTTTATTCATAGCTTCGGATAAATACTGTAATTCTTTTTCAACCAGAAATCCCATTCCTTTGTGTGAAAAATGTTTGGTGACTCCCACGTTGGATGCATGGGCACGATGGGCCGTTCCGAATGCATCATTGATATATACTTGACCATGCTTCGCCAACTGAGTGCTAAAAACGGTATCATTTTTCGTTTCTTCTGAATGAAATCGCAAATTCTCTAATAAGTGAATTTCTCCGCCACGGAGACTGAGAGAAACATCGTGAGCATCTTCTGATATACAATCGTCAGAGAATTTGATGGGCATTTCCAATAAATCTGCCAATGTTTCTCCCGCGGGAATGAGACTCATTTCTGGGTCTATTTGTCCATTTGGACGACCTAAGTGGGACATGAGGACAATATTGGCACCAGCCTTTAGACAATATTGAATCGATGGCAGTGCAGCTTTAATTCGAAAATCATCAGTAACACGATCATTTTCTATCGGTACATTAAAATCCACACGCATAAGGACACGCTTATCTTTTAGGTCAAATGTTTTTAGAGATTTTATCACGAGATGTTTCTAATGGTTAATGATGGGTGTCGCTAACGTAAGGGCTGTCACATGTGCGGCACCATTTTTTTTAAGCGCTTTTGCACAGGCAGACATGGTTGCTCCCGTAGTTAAAACATCATCAATAATTCCAATTTTTAATTCTTTCAAGGGGCGGGAAGTTACAAAAGCATTTTCCATATTTTGAAGTCGTTCTTCACGATCAAGTGTTGTTTGTGAAATCGTGTGAATTTTTCTTTTTATAATGGTAGAATCCATAGGAATACCTACTTCCTTTGCAAATCCCTTTGCAATCCACATAGCCTGGTTGTACCCCCGTTCTCTATTTTTGATATGATGCAGAGGGACTGCTGTTATATAATCTAATTGTTTGTACACGGACGCTTCAAAGTTATTGGCAGCTAAATGTCCCATTTCTAATCCGATTCGAGCACGATCCGAATATTTCATTTTATGAATGACTTCCTGCAAAATATTATTATACCACCAGCATACATATGCTTCGTCAATAAATTCGGAAAAATGAACATCATTGATTAGATTTTGATGGGTAGTTACTTCCAACTTATCCAAACACGGATTACATAGAATGGCATGATCTATATCCTTATTACAGGATAGACAAAAATTGGGGAATACCAATTTCATCATTATATTACCGGCAGATTGTAAATAATTCATCGGTTGAATCTACATAAAATTCTATTTATATCGATCATTGAGTGGCAGTATTTTCATCCAAGCACACAATGGCTTCTAAATCAAAATCCACCCTTAATTTTCAAGATTTGATGCTGCATCGCGTCCATGAAATCCTGTTGGTTGCAAGCCCTTATGATGCGTTTATTTTGGAAGAAGATGGCCGCCTAACTCAACAAATTCTTTATGAATACATCGGGATGAATCTGAGTTATGCTCCCCGTGTCTGGCACGCTAAGAGCGCTGGTAAAGCCATGGATATGCTATCCCACCGAAAATATGATATGGTCATTGTTATGATGCGAATTGCAGATATGGATCCGGTTACTTTTGGCAAAAAAGTCAAGGCACTCTATCCGAAAAAACCGGTTATCCTTCTCGCTTTTGACCCCTCAGAAATCAAACAGCTTCCGGAAATCGGTATCGAAAAATCGATAGACAAAATCTTTATATGGTCCGGGAATGCCAATGTGTTTCCTGCAATTATAAAATATTACGAAGACAAAAAAAATATTAAACGGGATTATAAAATTGCAGATATCCGATCTATCCTAGTGGTGGAAGACAATCCAAGATACTATTCAACCCTCATGCCACTTATTTATCAAATCGCTTTAAAGCATGCCCGGGATTTAATTAACAAAAGCTTGTCTGATACCGATCGATTATTATTATTCCGTGCCCGGCCAAAGATTATTCTAGTGTCTAATTATGAAGATGCCATTCATTATTATGATAAATATCAACAAAATATTCTGGGAATTATATCAGATGTACGGTTTCCAAAAAATAATAAATTGGATAAAAATGCCGGTGTGAAATTGGTGGAACACATACGTCAAAAAGATTTAAACATACCCGTATTACTCCAGTCCACAAATCCGGATCATTATAAAGATGCCAAAAAAGTAAATTGTACTTTTATCGGCAAAGAGTCTGAAACGCTTCTGAAGGATTTGGATGATTTTATAGTCAGCAATTTTGGGTTTGGCGATTTTGTATTCAGGGATTCCAGAGGTAATGAAATTACCCGTGCCAATGATTTACCCGAATTGCGAAAATCTTTGTTGAAAATTCATGAAAAATCACTGGAATACCATGCATCAAAAAATCACTTTTCAAACTGGTTCGCTGTCCGGGGAGAATTTTCCCTTGCTTCAGATATTCGTCCCGTAAAAATTAGTGATTTTGATACATTAGAAGAACTACGTACATATATCATTGAACGAATTGATATAAGAATTCAAGCCCATCTTGATGGGCGAATTGTCCAATATTCTGCGGCGTCAAAATATGAATCACTCAATTTTGTTCGTTTGGCAAGTGGCTCCTTAGGAGGAAAAGCACGAGGACTTGCATTCATGAATCACATGCTGGCTGATAATGCATTCAAGATCACCTATCCAAATATACTAATTAGAATTCCAAAGGTAGCAGTTATTGGGACTGATGAGTTTGATTCCTTTATGAATAATAATAAATTATGGAAAATTGCATTTTCTAAAAAGAAATCTGATAAATCTATTACAAGGGCATTCCTAAAGGCATCTCTATCAAAGAAATTAACCTCAACCCTTTCTCGATATTTGTCTGATGTCAAATTTCCAATAGCGGTTCGATCCTCAAGTCTGTTAGAAGATTCCCAGTACCAGCCCCTGGCTGGAATGTATTCCACTTATATGCTTCCAAATGTTGAAAAATCAAAAAAACAAAGGCTCGATCAACTGACTAAAGCCATAAAGTTGGTCTATGCCTCAACCTATTTTAAAGAGCCTAAATCATTAATCGAAAATTCCGTCCATCGCCATGAAGAAGAAAAAATGGCCGTCGTAATTATGGAATTAATTGGGAAACAGCATGAAAACAGATTCTACCCCACCGCCAGTGGTTCTGCTCAAAGTTTTAATTATTACCCTATTTCCTATATGAAGCGGGAAGAAGGTGTTGCTTTTCTTGCACTGGGCCTTGGTAGAGCCATTGCAGAAGGAGAGAAATCTCTCCGGTTTTCGCCAAAATACCCTGGTATTATACCCCAATATTATTCTGTGAAGTCCACCATCACCAATTCGCAAAATCAATTTTATGCATTAGATCTCACGAAGGGAAAGGCATTGCTGAAATACGGTGAAGATAAAAATACTACCGCATACCCTTTGGATGTGGCGGAAAATGATGGTGAATTAAAATGGTCCGGCAGCGTTGTTTCAGAAGCAGATAATATTGTTCGGGATTCCCTCCGACTTTCAGGTACCCGTGTTATTACCTTTCCATCCATACTCAAATGGAATACAGCACCCGTCACAGACCTGCTTACCGATATATTGGCCTTAGGAGAAAATGCCCTTGGCTGTCCAGTTGAAATTGAATTTGCCATCAATCTTGACAATGACAACACGAAAGAAAATGAATTCTGTCTATTGCAGATTAAACCTATGGTGATTGGTGGTTTGGACCGGGTTCAGGAAATTGACACAATAGATAAAAAGGATATCATATGTTCCAGCGCTGTCGCCTTGGGTAATGGTGTCATTCAAAACCTTCGTAACATCGTCATTGTGGATCCTGATACGTTTGACTCCGCCCATACACAAACCATCGCCCAAGATATCGAACACATTAATAAAATTATGCCTACAGGAGAAAAATTTATTCTAATTGGCCCAGGACGATGGGGTTCCGCAGATCCCTGGTTAGGTGTCCCCGTGAATTGGGATCAAATATCTCAAGCCAAAGTGATCATTGAAGTGGGGATGAAGGATTTTCCCGTAGATCCATCTTTCGGCAGTCATTTTTTCCAAAACGTCACCAGTATGAGAATTGGTTATTTTACTATTGATCATAAGAAAAAGAAGGATGTATTAGATTTGAAGTGGCTTCGAGATCAGCACGTAAACTCTGTCACAAAATACACAAAGTGGATTTGTTTAAATGATCCAGTGACTGTCACAATAGATGGAAAAACTGGAGAAGGTGTTATTATAAAACCGCTGAATCCAATCAAAGAATTAATGGATGAGGCAGAATCTACTGGTATTTAATAATTAAACGACACCCTGATCCATCATGGCATCAGCCACTTTAATAAATCCAGCTATATTTGCTCCTTTTACGTAATCTGTATAATCACCATTCTTACCATGGGAAACACATGCGGTATGAATACTTTGCATGATGCCGTGTAGTTTCTGATCCACTTCTTCTCTGCTCCAAGAAATCCGCATTGCATTTTGACTCATTTCCAGACCTGAAACAGCCACCCCGCCTGCATTGGCAGCTTTGCCGGGACCAAACAAAATTTTATGTTCTTGAAAAACTTCAACCGCCTCTGGAAGTGTCGGCATATTCGCCCCCTCAGCAACAGTTGTACATCCATTTTTAACTAACGTCTTGGCTTCGTCCCCGCTAATTTCATTTTGAGTAGCACATGGGAGCGCCACATCACAAGGAACACTCCACGGTCGTTGACTCTCCATAAAAGTGGCACCAAATTCATCAGCATATGCTTTAATTCGTTCCCGTTTCACATTTTTCACTTTCATCACAAAAGCTAATTTTTCTGCATCAATACCATCTGGATCGTGAATAAAACCGCTTGAATCTGAAAGGGTCACAACTTTTCCGCCCAAATCATTCACTTTTTCTGCCGCGAACTGGGCCACATTTCCGGAACCGGAAATAGAAACAGTTTTACCCTCAAAAGATTCACCTTTTGTATTGAGCATTTCATTCGCAAAATACACGCATCCGTATCCCGTGGCTTCCGGTCGAATCAAACTTCCGCCCCAGTTCAATCCTTTTCCGGTTAAAACGCCTGTGAACTCATTCCGAATGCGTTTGTATTGGCCAAAGAGGTAACCGATTTCACGACCACCAACACCAATATCACCTGCAGGCACATCCGTGTTGGGACCTATATGATGGCATAATTCTGTCATGAATGATTGGCAAAAGCTCATGACTTCATTATCGGATTTTCCTTTTGGATCAAAATCAGAACCGCCTTTACCGCCACCCATGGGCAGGGTGGTTAAACTATTTTTAAATACTTGTTCAAACCCAAGGAATTTTAAAATGCCCAAGTTGACCGATGGATGAAACCGGAGGCCACCTTTATACGGGCCAATCGCTGAATTAAATTCCACACGAAATCCACGATTGACTTCAACATCATTCCGGTCATTTCGCCATGGAACACGGAAAATAAAAACACGTTCCGGTTCCGTGATTCTTTCTAAAATATTTGCATGGAGATAATCGGGATGATCCTGCAAAAAACCCCACAGAGAATCAACCACCTCATGAACCGCCTGGTGAAATTCTTTTTCACCATAATTCTTCGCTTCAATAAAACTCATAAAATCTTCAATTGAATGATACATTATTTCTCCTTGAATAAATAGATTTTAAACAATTACGTTTTTATTGTTATAAAAGCGGTAGAATTTAAAAGTGAATATGGCAAACCACACACAAATAGTTTGAAGAAAAATATTTTATTCCTGTAAGTTTGGCGGCTTTTTTAATGGCAATATGGCGGCGTAGCTCAGCTGGTTAGAGCACCGGAATCATAATCCGGGTGTCCGGGGTTCGAGTCCCTGCGCCGCTACTATCTTTTCTTGACGATAAATCTTACTTATATACAAATAAGCTTTTACCAAATCTTTATTCTTTCTTCTTCTGGTCTGTAATTTTCATC
>JAPYOT010000010.1:0-12081 GCA_029938045.1 Fidelibacterota bacterium
ATGTTAATAATTTCTTACGCTAAAGTATCGGGATTCAGGATGAGAAAAGTACCATCCACTAACGGAAGCGGCGGGATACATGGCGCGACTTTCTGTCAACGTAATTCCTGTGTTTTCCTCAACATTAAGCAATTTCCAAATCTTATCTTTTTCTGCATGATCCGGACATGCGGGGTATCCCGGTGCGGGACGAATTCCCTGATATTTTTCATTTATTAGTGAATCATTATTCATTGATTCATCAGTGGCATATCCCCAGAATTCTTTCCGCATCCTTTGGTGAAGCCGTTCTGCAAAAGCTTCCGCCAGTCGATCCGCTAATACTTTAACCATGATGGCATTATAATCATCATGCTGGTTTTCGAATTCTTTTACGATGGTTTCGATTCCGTGGCCCGTAGTTACCGCAAATGTGCCAATAAAATCATCTTTCGGTGCAATAAAGTCCGCCAAACAATAATTCGGTTTATTCGCGCCTTTATCTACAGTTTGGCGGGGAAATTTGAATGCCACACCATCTGTAAATACGGATTCATTTTCACCATAGGCGGGATGAATGCCAATCACCCCTTTTGCCGTGAGTAATTTTTCGGAAACAATTCTTTTTAATAGTGTTTGACCGTCATCAAAAAGTTTCTGCGCTTCATCTCCATACTTTCCATCGGTCAATATTTTTGGATATACACCCTTTAATTCCCAAGCATGGAAAAAGGGAGACCAATCAATATAATCCGCCAATTCGTCCAAAGGGTAATCTTCAAATACTTTTACACCTTGAAAGTCGGGTTTTGGCACTTGATATTGATTCCAGTCAATTATGAATTTTCTTTCTCTTGCTGTTTGAATATCAAGGCGTTTTATTTTGGGCCCTTTTGCACGTGCCTCTCGAATCTTGGCGAAATCTGCTCGTGTGTCCGATACAAGCGATTCTTTTTTATCCGCATTCAATAGTTTACTCACAACACCCACAGCACGGGATGCATCAATCACATGGATGGTGGGTCCGGAATAATTTTCTTCGATTTTCACAGCTGTATGTTTGCGGCTTGTTGTTGCGCCACCTATCAATAATGGTATATCGAATTCAAGACGTTCCATTTCAGTGGATACATGAACCATTTCATCTAAACTTGGCGTGATTAATCCGGACAATCCTATAATATCTGCTTCTTCATCCCGAGCAGTTGATAAAATTTTATCGCAGGGCACCATGACACCCAGATCAATAATGTCGTAGCCGTTGCAACCCAGGACCACACCAACAATGTTTTTGCCGATGTCATGGACGTCTCCTTTGACCGTCGCCATGACAATTTTACCGTTTGATTTTCCCGTGAGCCCCAACGCATCTTTTTCTTTTTCAATAAATGGCAGAAGGTGTGCTACAGCCTTTTTCATCACACGAGCAGATTTCACCACTTGGGGCAAGAACATTTTCCCGGAACCAAACAAGTCTCCCACTACGTTCATACCATCCATAAGGGGGCCTTCAATTACATGAATCGGACGATCATATTTTTGCCGTGCTTCTTCTGTATCTTCCACAACATAATCCGTAATACCATCTACCAATGCATGGCTTAATCGTTCTTCCACAGAATTTTCCCGCCATGATAAATCTTTTTTTGCTGATTTTTTAACGCCACGATATTCATCCGCAATTTCGACAAGTCGTTCTGTCGCATCTTCCCGACGGTTAAACAACACGTCTTCTACCCGCTCTTTTAATGCTGGAGCAATATCATCATAAACAGTGAGTTGCCCTGCATTCACAATCCCCATATCCATACCTGCTTGAATTGCATGATATAAAAAGGAAGAATGCATCGCCTCACGAATACCATTATTCCCCCTAAATGAGAAAGAAAGATTCGAAACACCACCGCTTATATGCACTCTATGTAATGTTTCTTTAATGGTTTTTGCCGCCTTTATAAAATCCATACCATACGCATTGTGTTCTTCTATACCGGTGGCTACAGCAAAAATATTTGGATCAAAAATGATATCTTCCGGCGGAAAACCAACTTCACCGATTAGAATATTATACGCTTTTGTACAAATTTCTACTTTTCTTTCATAAGAATCAGCTTGCCCTTTTTCATCGAATGCCATTACAATAACGGCAGCACCAAATTTTTTAATAATTTTAGCTTGACGAATAAATTCAGCTACTCCTTCTTTCATAGAAATGGAGTTTACAATCCCTTTGCCCTGCAGATTTTTCAGACCCTCTTCCAGCACAGACCATTTTGAAGAATCCACCATGACAGGCACTTTGGCAATATCCGGTTCCGCAGCAATTAAACGAAGAAATGTTTCCATTGCTTGTTGAGAATCGAGCAATCCTTCATCCATATTAACATCAATAATTTGAGCACCATTTTCAACCTGTTGCCTGGCAACGGAAAGTGCTTCTTCATAATTATCTTCTTTAATCAACCGTCGAAATTTAGCGGAACCGGTGACATTGGTTCTTTCACCTATATTTACAAAATTACTTTCAGGGCGAATGGTTACAGGCTCAAGTCCGCTTAATTTTGTTAACGGTGTAATATTTGGAATTTTTCGAGGGGCAATATCCTTAACCGCTTCTGCAATGGCATTAATGTGTGATGGTGTTGTACCGCAACACCCACCGATCAAGTTTACGAAACCTGCTTCAGCAAATTCCTTAACAATAGCTGCCATGGCTTCTGGGGATTGATCGTATTCGCCAAATTCGTTTGGTAACCCTGCATTGGGATAAACGAAAGAATAAATATCAGCAACTGAAGAAAGTTCATCTAGCCATGGGCGAATTTGTTCTGCACCTAATGCACAGTTAAGCCCCACGGCCGTTAAATCTGCATGCCGAATGGAATGCCAAAATGCTTCTACCGTTTGCCCAGATAATGTTCGGCCACTAGCGTCAGTAATCGTCCCTGACACCAAAAGAGGTATCTCAACGCTCCGTTCTTCCATTAAAGTTCTTACGGCAAAAAGCGCTGCTTTACAATTCAGTGTATCAAAAACAGTTTCAACTAAAAATAAATCGACGCCTCCGTCTAAAAGCCCTTTCGCTTGATCATAATAAGCATTTTTCAGCTCGTCAAACGTAATATTGCGGAAGCCGGGGTCATTTACATCGGGGCTCATGGAAGCCGTTCGGTTGGTTGGACCCAATGCGCCCGCCACAAAACGAGGTTTATCCGTATAACTTTCGGCGACAGATTTCGCAATCTTTGCCGCTTCAAAATTCATCTCGTACGCCAAATCTCCCATGGCATAATCAAGTTGGGATATTGCAGTGGAATTAAATGTATTAGTCTCAACAATATCCGCTCCAGCATCAAAGTACGATTTATGAATTTCACCCACCACATCAGGGCGTGTAAGACAAAGTAAATCATTATTGCCCTTTAAGTCTTTCGGATGATCTTTAAAACGATCCCCTTTAAAATCATTTTCAGTAAGATGATAGGACTGCACCATTGTGCCCATTGCACCATCTAATACTAAAATCCGTTCTTTAAATATTTCTTTAATCATTTTTCTCTTTGACTGAAAACAAAAAACCCCGATGCTAAATCGGGGCTTGAACCTTTTTAGCACCATTCTTTTATGTCGCGGCAATAGGGTATAAATGACGACCAGTTAAAGTTAGGTGTAAAATTGAATGCTTACCAAACTTAATAATGATCTTTTATACTTCTTGGTCAGTTTGAATGCAATTTGTAATTTCGAAGTTGGATGGCGATGAAATGAAGGTGCAAATCCAAAAAGTTTTTTCGGTCTGATTTTAGACCTATGCAAAAAAGTTATAAAAAATTTTCATCCTTCAGAAGATTAAATTCATTCGTTCTGTAGAATTCTTCCTCGGCTGAAGGGCCGACTGCTTCCTTCCCTTCGTCTCCAATCCAAAATAACAATAACCCGTAGTTGGTAAATCTTTGGAGTTTTAATATGAAAAAAGAGATTTTTATCAGCGAAAGTATGGGGGAATCTCGCATAGCCATCGTTGAAGATGACACTCTTGTTGAAGTGTATGTTGAGAAACAAGATCAGCAACGGATGGTTGGGAATATTTATAAAGGACAAGTTGAAAATGTCCTCCCAGGTATGCAGGCTGCTTTCGTTGATATTGGATATGATATCAATGCCTTCCTCCCTTTCTCTGAAATAGAAAATTCAGCCTATTTGGCTGACGTTGATGACGAAGATCGTGAATCATCCAATGGCCGTAAGAATAAAAATGATCAAAGGAAAACACGTAGAAAATATCAGGATAATATTGATGTTGATTTGAAATCTGGCCAAGATATATTTGTTCAGGTTATCAAAGAAGCATTCGCCGGAAAAGGCCCTAGGGTGACAACTGAAATAGCCCTCCCTGGCAGACTTTTGGTTTTAGTCCCAAATGCAAAATATATCGGTATATCCAAAAAAATATGGGATAAATACGAAAGACGCCGGTTAAAGAAAATCGTTTCTTCAATGAAAGAAAAGGGCATGGGCGTCATTGTTCGTACTGTTGCGGAAGGCAAAAGTGAAGAACTATTGAAAAATGATTTTTCAATTTTGATGGAAAACTGGAAAAAATTGCAGAATAAAAGTGACCGGGCAAAAGGCCCCTCATTGGTTTATGAAGATTTAGAAACTGCGTCCAGTATCATACGTGATTTATTCACACCGGATATCAATAAAATCGTCATTGATTCCAAAAAACTATATCGCAAACTCCAGGGATATTTGGAAGAAGTTTCACCCAACATGGCCAATCGGCTGGAGCATTATAAATTGAAACAGTCGCTTTTTGAAAGTATGGGAATTGAGAAGGAACTAGACAAATTGCTTCAGCCAAAAGTATGGTTGAAAAGCGGTGCTTACCTCATTATCGAAAAAACAGAAGCTATGGTGGTGGTGGATGTCAATAGTGGTCGGTTTGTTGGGAAGAAAAAGCATGAAGAAAATTCACTCAAAATAAATCTGGAAACGTGTAAAGAAGCGGCACGACAATTGCGCTTACGAGATTTATCCGGATTAGTTGTTATTGATTTTATCGATATGCGTGAAGAATCCAACCGTCGAAAAATCTATTACGAACTACGTAAAGAATTAAAAAAAGACAGAGCGAAGGTAGCCGTGTCTCCCATCTCAGAATTTGGATTATTGGAAATGACTCGCCAACGGATCCGATTAAGTTTGCTGGATTCCATGAGCGAAGAATGTCCAACTTGCCATGGCTCAGGACGCATTATGTCACGAGAAACATTGATAACGCGGATTGACCACTGGCTACGCCGCTATAAAACGAAACATCGCAGTTTAAAGCTAAAATTAGAGCTTCATCCAGAGGTCGCTCATTTTATGAAAGATAATAAAAAGGCACTCCGGGGATTAATGTGGCAGAATTTTACTTATATCAATATTGAAGCAAATCCTGATATCGCCCGGGACGAATTCCGCTTTTTAAACACTAAGAATGGTCAATTAAAAGAAATAGAGCACGTAGGGGTTGAACACAAGGAAGTTTCAGCTTAAATTCCGCGGCTTTTTTGGAGTAAAAAATGTTTGCAATCGTTAATATATCAGGAAAACAATACCGCGTCGAAAAGGGTGATCAAATTAAAGTGGCCCTCCTTGAGACAGAATCCGGGAAAAAGGTTAAGTTTGAAAATGTCCTTTTAACAGATGATGGTAAAAAAGTTGCAATTGGCAACCCAGTTGTAAGTGGTGCCACCGTATCTGGTACAGTCATAAACCATGGCCGTGACCGAAAAGTCATTGTTTTTAAGAAAAAACGGCGGAAAGGCTATCGTCGTAAAAATGGACATCGTCAGGATTTTTCTTTGATTCAAATTGATTCCATTTCTACATCAGCATCAAAGAAGAAAGCGGCACCTAAGAAGGTAACTGCCAAGAAAAAAGCAACTAAAGCTGAAAAGAAGGAAAATTAAATATGGCACATAAAAAAGGTGTTGGAAGTTCGAGAAATGGTCGTGATTCCAATTCAAAAAGGCTGGGTGTCAAAGTAAGCGATGGACAAAGCATCCTTGCTGGCGGTATTATATTAAAGCAGCGCGGTACGAAGTTTCATCCCGGTATCAATGTGCGCCGCGGCGGAGACGATACATTATTTGCCACTTCTGATGGTGTTGTACAATTTAAGCGGAAAGGCCGCGATCGTAAATTTGTGAGCGTTTTAAATAACAACTAATTAAGATTTCATTTCATCCAGTAAAAAACCCTGTATCAGATTAATGATACGGGGTTTTTTTATGTTTGGAAGTGGTTAAATGCCTTAATTTCTAATGACTGATAACTTGAATAATTCATCGGAAGGATTTACTATGTCAAAACCTAAAATTTCACTAATTGGCGGGGGTCAAATCGGTGGGAACCTTGCCCTGTTAGCTGCACAAAAAGAATTGGGTGATATCGTTATTTTTGATATCCCTAAAGCAGAAGGAATGGTTAAGGGAAAAGCATTGGACCTCATGCAGCTTCGCCCTCACGATGGATATGATTCCAATATAACCGGTACTTCAGATTGGAATGACCTAAAAAACACTGATGTCTTTATCATCACAGCTGGGATCCCAAGAAAACCCGGCATGGACCGTGAAGATCTCTTGGGAATAAACCTTGGTATTATGAAAGATGTTGCCACCCACATAAAAGAACATGCGCCCAATGCGTTTGTCATTGTGATTTCGAATCCATTAGATGCAATGGTCTATGCATTTCACAAGGTTTCTGGATTCAGTAAAAATATGGTTGTCGGTATGGCCGGCGCTTTAGATAGTGGTCGCTTTCGAACATTTATTGCCATGGAAACAGGACTGTCTGTACAAGATGTTACTTGTATGGTATTAGGTGGGCATGGTGATTCAATGGTTCCTATCACCCGATTAGCTACGGTGGGCGGTGTTCCTGTAACCGATCTAATTTCACCTGAGAGATTGAAAGCAATCGAAGATCGTACCCGTGTTGCCGGTGGTGAAATTGTGAAACTTTTTGGAAATGGTTCCGCATTTTATGCTCCAGCTCAATCAGCCATTGAAATGGCAGAATCATATTTAAGAGATAAAAAACGTGTCATTCCCTGCGCATCACTTTGCGAAGGCGAGTTCGGTGTGAATGGCTATTTTATAGGTGTACCAACTGTGATCGGTGCCGGCGGTGTTGAAAAAATTCTGGATTTTACATTAACAGGTGATGAAAAGGCAGAATTAAACAGTACATTGGATGTAGTGAAGAAAACCGTCTCAGAGACCGGTCTATAATCTTCATTATCCACCAGCACTCGGTGGAAAATATAATCAACAAAAGAAAAGGCTTGTTGGTCATTAATCAACGAACTTTTTCTTTTTTTATGCTCCAGACACAAAAATACCCAAGAACTTATATCCTTAAATATTTATAGCTACATGACAACCATTTTACTATTACCGTGTCATACCTGGTGTGACCAAATTAAATCTTGAAGAACGACATCAGACAATTAATACAATTAGCCCAAGCTGGAGATTCGGAAGCATTTCACCAACTTGTGGTATTACACGATGAGAAAATAATGACATTGGCTTTCCAACTCACTCAAAATAAAACAGATGCAGAAGACCTCTACCAAGAAGTTTTTATAAAGGCATATAAAAGTATATCAAAATTTCGCTTTCAGAGTGCATTCTATACTTGGCTCTACAGAATTACGGTAAATACTTTTTATAATTTGAAACGGTCACAAAATAAAATGCCTATTCAAGAGGCATTAGAAGATGGGTCAGATCATCTTTTAAATATTTCTGAAGAACCAAATGATTTTCCCGAACGAAATGAAATTATCATTGCTGTAAAAGAAGCGGCAGAAAACCTCCCTCAAAAACAGCGGACTGCTTTTTTACTCAAACATATGCAAAACTTAAAAATTCGTGAAATTTCCGGAATTATGGGTATCGGTGAAGGCACCGTAAAAAAATACCTATTCCGGGCCATGGAAAAACTCAGAATCGAATTAAAGGATTATCGACATGCCTAATATTTCCAAAAAACTGAAAGAAAAGGCCACGCTTTATGTTATGAATTCCATGACAGATCAAGAGCACGACCTGTTCGAATCATCCATGACAACTAATGATGCATTAAAGCAATATGTTGATGAATTAATTCATACCCTGTCATTAACAACACATTCGTTTGATTACAAACCATCAGAAGAAGAATTACAAGGTCAACGTAATTTGTTAAGGGCAAAGACTGTCCAGTTGGACAATATTCAATCTAATCTCCCATTGTTGGAAAAAGTAAGTCTTGCATTTGAAACAGTTCTTTCACCTCGTCAACCCATTTGGGCGGTGGTAACGTACGTGGTAATTGCTTTTATTGCCGGTCGATTTTTGTCAGTCAGTCCCAATCCCATTTCTTCTACAAATAGTAGATTTTCGTCTGCTGGAATTTTAGGCCTCATTCAGGAAGGTGCACTTTCAAACGTTAAGTTTGAAAAGTCAGAAGGTAGCAACATCCGCCTGGCAGTAGAAACAAAACAAAATGTAGATGTATCCGGCGGCACCAACGATGAAATTATCCAGCAAATACTTTATTATTTATTACTTAATGACGCGAACCCAGGCAAGAGGCTTCAAGCCGTTAGTCTCTTAGAAACTGTGCCGGCTCATGATAACAAAAAACTTGTCCTCATTTCATCGGTTTTATCGGAAACCAATACGGGAGTACGCTTAAGAGCTCTTGATTTATTATCCCAATTTGAAACGGACAAAACGATTCGGGATGCCTGCTTAAAGATTTTACTGGAAGACCAAAATGAAGCCGTTCGGATGGGGGCCCTATCTATCTTGGCCAATAGTCCATCAGCAGATATTGTTCCTGCCCTTCGAGTGGTGAGTCTTATGGACCAAAATGAATATATTCGTGAACGGGCAGTAGAAGTGATGACCGACATAAGTTACTTAGCCGAAGACCAAGCATTAGAGGTAATTCAATGAAATATCTTATTCCATTAATATTCATCGTCTCAGCTCATACCCAAAACTTGTATGAGTCATTCGAAACGTTTGATAAAGATTCAAAAAATTGGTATGTAGCCAAAACGACATACGAATTTGATGTGAGTAAAGCAGAAGGAAATAACCGAGTGGTTGAATTCAGCAATGTCATCGGTGACATTTCTGTTGAAGGAAAACCAACAACGACTGTTACGATTATTGAAAAAATAAAAATACGATCAAAAACCAAGTCATCTGCAGAAGAAATATTTCAATCCAGCAAGGCTGAGGTGTCCAAATCCGGGATGGGACATATCCAATTTAAGGGAGACAAAAAGTTCCGTTCCCATAAGGTTCACTATGATTATGATGTCATCGTCCCAAATCATTATAACCTGAGTATGCATACTTCCGGCGGTGATGTAGAAGTGTTATATCTTACTGGAGAAGCTTATCTCAAAACCAGCGGCGGTGATGTAGATGTGACTGCCTTAACCGGTCGTCTCACCGCCAAGACTTCCGGTGGTGATTTAACCCTGAAAAAAGTGAAAGGCGTGGCCAATATCCGTACATCCGGCGGTGATATTGAAATTACTGATTGTGTAGGCAAATTAGAGGGGACTACATCCGGTGGCGATGTAGATGTTTCTTTCTGTCAAGCCGAAGTTGATATACATACCAGCGGAGGAAATATTGACTTTAAAGAAATTACAGGCAAAAATATTTACGGCAGGACTTCCGGAGGGAACATCGAAGTTGAAGATATTAAAGGTGATGTAGAAGTTTATACATCTGGTGGGAATATAGAAGTGGAAAACCTATACGGCGATTTAGAAGGTGAAACATCTGGAGGCCATATAGATCTTGATCGAATTCAAGGGAATGTTGATGTGAAAACCAGCGGCGGAACCATCAATGGGGATCGCATCCATGGAAAGATATATGCCCGAACCAGCGGTGGATCCGTTAATATTGAAAAGATCTGGGATCAGTCGTTGAAAAATCATGACATTAATTTGAGAACCAGCGATGGTAGTATTGAATTAATTCTGCCGAATAATTTTCCTGCTTCCTTTGATGCCTTCGTTGAAAATCGTAGATCTACCGGCGTCATCGATTCTGAATTTCCATTACAAATCCGTCGTGATGATGGTGATGTGATTGGTTCTGGTGATATAAACGGAGGAACGTTTATAGTGAAATTAAAATCGAGCCGCGGCTCAATAACAATAGAAAAGAATTAAGGCCATGAAAATATTATTATCATTTATTATTCTGAATATGGGAATTGCCCAGGACACAACTGAGGTAAAAATCGTTGTTGATCCAGCCATTTCTACAGAATCCACCCAAGATGAGAAAAAAGGAAACTTAGCCACAGATGAATTCACATTCCGTGAGGACGTAAGCATTGACTCTAGTGAGGTATCCGAAACCAATATGCGTATCATCGGTGGAGATTTGACTGTTTTTGGTACCGTGAATGGCAAGATAACCTTATTTGGTGGTGATGCTACCCTAAAAAATGGCAGTGTGCTGAATGGCGAAATCATTACCATCGGCGGGAACGTTTACCGTGAACCCAAAAGTATGATAAATGGAAAAATTATCGAGAATAATCTGTCGGAAGGATTGATTTACCGAGAAACGGACAAGGAAGATGCCATTCAGGGAACAACTGAATTTGGATTGGATCGTAAATCAGAACGATCCCGCCAAAGTTGGATACAACCCAAACGCCGCGTCCTTCAATACAATAGAAACGAAGGTCTTTTGATTACGCCTTTTAATGAACGATGGGATCGTCAATCAAAATCAAATTTTAGACTAAATTGGTCTGCAGGAGTTCGCTGGAGAAAAGGATTTGCTCCTGATTATACGGGTCGTGCAACTTTTGAAAAAAACTTTTTTAAAAATCAGAATTTAGTCCTCTATACCAGTTTATTTAAAGAAGCGCGAACCGATGATGGATACCGACTACCACAAAAAGAAAATGATTGGGCCAGTTTTCTCGCACGCCAGGATTTTTATGACCGCTGGGAAGAGCAGGGATGGGAAGTGGGTGGTGGATTAAATCTATTCAGGAATATCAGAATCAAGGGCCGGGTTGTATCAGCGGAACAGGATACGCTCCCAGTTTGGAATATGTATAGTGTATTTGAAAAACAACGGAACCTACGACCCAATCTTGTTTTGGATCCAACCGCTGTCAACTATTCGGAAATTTCCATTATGGGCAAATCAGCTCATTATTCACCATTGAGTACCGGGTTAGCCGTATTTTTGCAATCTGAATTCATTCAGGCTGGGGGAGATTCTTCCACCGTGTTTAAAATGGATTATGGAAAAGCCATCCAGCGAAACTTGGCATTAATCGTATTCAATTGGGAATTTTCTGAAGGACTCGTTTTTCGTTCCCGTCTAATGATTGGCTCTGCAGGGGAAGCACTTTCTCCCCATCGGTTATTTACCGTGGGGGGGCTTGGCTCTGTTGCAGCCCAACCCTATAAACTTCAGCAAGGTAACCAAATGGCACAGTTAAACCTGGCATTATTTTTAACCCCCACATTCACCGACGGCGATTGGCTCATTTCATTTTTTGTTGATGGGGGGCGAGCGTGGACAGGAAGTTCTTGGGATACGGGCTGGATATCAGACAATCCAAAGTTAGGCATATCTTCCGCAGGAATCGGTTTCGGCAATGGCGATCTTGATGATGACCTTGATGTGATGGTTAATATTGCAAAACCACTGGACCATGATGGCCCTATCGAAACAACCTTTCGATTTAACTTTTCATTTTAACATGAAAAAAAAACAATATATCACAGCAATCATTCTCCTTTCACTTGGAATCGCCCAGGGTCCATCCACTCCCCTATTTCAACAAGATAAAGGGCGTGACGACAAAGGAAAGTGGGTCCGGGATCATTATAAATATACAGTGGGCGATATAGATCAACTGGAAGTGGATATTGAATATGGTATGGGGGAACTCAACCTAGATGCAAACATGAAACCCAAATTAATCAGCGGAAATATCTTTTATTACCCTCTCTGGTTTGCACCTGAGATTGAATATGAAGAAAGGTCTAAT
>JAPYOT010000010.1:12181-38895 GCA_029938045.1 Fidelibacterota bacterium
TCAACATCGAATTCCCATAGATGAAATTTGCATTGAATTATTTTATTTGAAATATTTCCATCCGCCAACGAACCACCTCTATGAGGACAACGATTATCCCAGGCATGAATTTTTCCTTTTATATTAAACAAAGCGATGGGAATATCATTTACCATAACCAGTTTACTCCCCCCTTCTGGAATTTCAGAAAATTTTGCGACCTTTATCATTCAACCATAGCTAATATTTCGGCCACCAATTTTTCAATTCCTTCCGCTGCTTCCTTAATTGATTTAGCCTCCATATAAGCAGGTGTGGTAATGATCTTCTTTTCTTTGTCAATAATCATTTCAGTGACAGGACATGCCACATGTACACTACCCATTGCCTTTATATCACCGGCAGTTGTTTTATCCGAACCAATGGTCATTTCAGCCGATTCATCCAACTTACCCAAAATTTTGGCCATCATGGCCGGGGCAATACAAATAGCGCCAATGGGTTTTTGCAATAGATGAACTTCAGAAACCAATCGATATACATCGGGATTAATAGAACAATCCGCCCCAGCCATCGCATAATCACATAAGTTTTTTGCCACACCAAATCCTCCGGGAATAATTAAAGCATCAATATCATGGCCAGTCACTTCTGCCATATCTTTAATATCACCTCGGGCGATGCGAGATGATTCCACAAGCACATTGCGGAATTCATCCATTTCCTGCCCAGTATAATGGTTCACCACATGCATTTGGTCAATATTGGGTGCCATGAGAATCATTTCGACTCCCGCACGATCCAAAGCCAGCATTGTGATGACTGTTTCATGAATTTCTGATCCATCATTCACACCACACCCCGACAATAAAACACCTACTTTTTTCATAATTTACCTATTTGTTTAATAAATTGTAAAGACTCAGCATGTTGAGTCTCTACTTTATATTTTGATTAATATTCCTGTTTAATCCCGAAAATTTGGTCCGTTTTGCTGCAGATCCTTTAAACAATTTACGAAACCCGTCTTCATCCATTTTAGTCCAATCTTCATTAGACCATTCTACAATTTCCTTACGAGGCTCAAAAGATGATTCAGTAGACACATGGCTGAATTTTTGATTCCATGGACATACTTCCTGGCAAATATCACATCCATAAATCCAGCCGTTTAAATTTTCACTTTCACTAAAGTCACCACGATATTCAATAGATTGATATGAAATACATTTACTTGAATCCATGGTATATTCACCCAATGCATGAGTGGGACAAGCTTCAATACATGCGGTGCAAGATCCACAAAGATCTTCATTGAATCCATTATCATACTCCAACTCAATATCTAACAGAAGTTCGCCTAAAAAAAGCCAACTGCCATAATCTTTCGAAATCAAATTGGTATGTTTCCCCTGCCAGCCCAATCCCGCTTTCTGAGCCCATACTTTATCCATTACCGGAGATGTATCTACGCACACAATTCCTTTCATTTCTGGATTTTCTTCTTTCAACCACGCCAATAAATGAAACAGTTTCTTCTTCAATAAATCATGATAATCATCCCCCCAGGCATAATTGCTGAATTTGAAATCAGTCGTTATATCTGACTGATCTTTTCCGACAAAATAGTTCATCCCGACGCTAATAACAGATTTCGCTTCTGGGAAATATGTATGAATATCTCCCCGCTCATCCTTTCGCTTTGCAATCCATTCCATGGTGGCGTGGTTACCTACATTTATCCATTGGTCCAGATTTCTCTTCGCGTCCGGTGTGGGCTTCGCTTTCGCAATACCCACTTTTTGGAACCCCAATCCCTTCGCTTTTGATTTGATTGATTCTGAAAGAGAAATTTTCATCATAGAATTTAGAGAACCCAAATTACCACATCACACCAAAATTGGGATGTAAATTTTAGCAACTTATGAGTGAATTACATCCAAACTTAATCGAATGGAAAACTGGCGGTGAGATGAAATCTGTATTGTCCGGTTCGTTCAAAATATTTTGTAAACACATTGGAAACCCAAATGCAGATGCTGACAAAACGGTCCTTTTACTTCATGGATTCCCCGAGTCGTCATATTCTTACCATCGTGTTATCAAAGGTTTAAATACTTTTTTTGACCGCATTATTCTTTTTGACTTTTTGGGTTTTGGTCTCAGTGATAAGCCTTTGAACCATACTTATAGTTTAAAAGAACAAGCCCAGATATCCTTGGAAGTATGGAAATCCTATGGGGTGAAAGGTGGGCACCTAATTGCCCATGATATGGGTGATAGCGTCGCTACAGAACTGGTGGCCTTAGCAAATGCAAGAATAGGAGATTGGTTTCCAAATGGATTACAATCGGTCACATTCACCAATGGTGGTATGGTAATAGAACTTGCCGAACTTCGAATCCTTCAAAAATTGATGCTTAATCCTATACTCGGGCCATTCCTTTCAAAACTATCCAAGTATAAGGTATTTAAACAGCAAGTATATAGTGCCAATGGCAGTTTACAATTGAATGAATCTGAAATTAAAATCATGTGGTCAGCATTTCGAAGTGGGAATGGAAAAATAATTGGTCATCGGCTTATACAGTATATAAATGATCGACATAGATATCAAAATAGTCGATGGCTGCCGGCATTAAAAGAAACAACAATTCCGATTCATTTATGCTGGGGTGAGTTGGATTCAGTTGCTCCCATAGCAATTGCTGAAAAATTAACTAATGATATATGTAGGGATGCGTGCTTTACACGTATGTCTGAAACCGGCCATTTTTGCCAAATGGATAACTCGGAAAAATGGATAGAAAGTGTATTGAGATATTACCGAGAGATTTAGTCCTCACTTTTCAATAATTTTTCTGCCCATAAAATACCGATGATTGTTTTTACATCAGTGATTTTTCCATTCCAAACCCATAACAATGCTTCTTCTAAAGATGTGGGAAGTAATTCCAAAAATTCGTCAATATCTAAATTATGTTCTGTTTGGATTAAATCTTCTGCCAAATACATCCACATTTTTTCATTGGTAAAGCCAATAGCAGGGTGAATATTTGTCAAGAAAGTTAATTTATTAGTTCGATATCCTGTTTCCTCTTCCAGTTCTCGATGGGCACAATCGATTGGTTTTTCACCTTCATCCAGTTTACCGGCGGGAATTTCAATAAACTCGTCTTTCGGACCATAACGAAACTGCCGAATCAGACAAATATTTCCATCAGGTAATATGGGAATGATACATACGGCACCGGGATGGTCTATCCATTCTCTTGTACTGGTTTTGCCATTGGGTAACTTTACTTTGTCTAAGTACAAATCCAGATACCGACCAGAGAATACTTTCTCTGAAGAAATTTTAGTTTCTTTTAAATCTGACAATGATTAAAATTAATTATCGGTATTCTTTAAGAAGAATTCTGGCTTTTTTTATCTGTTCCCAATCAGCGAGAGATTCTACTTTTGTTGGGGTCATATTGGTGACTGCTTCTAAGAGAGAAATTGCTGAACTTTTTTCTTTATTTTTAAAAAGTGCTTGGGCTAAATACACTTTTTGAACCGGCTTTGCTTCGCCTGTCTCGTTCGCTTTCTTCAGCCATTTTATGGCTTCATCGTTATCAGGCCAGGAAAGAAAAAAAGGAATATAAGGTGATTTATAATGAACAGCCCCCAACATAAAATAACCACCACCGTCTTCATAGTTAGGGTTTAATTCAATGATGGTGAGTGCATGGTCTTTCATTTGATCCGCCACACCTTCCTTTGCAGCTGTCAAAATACCATACACTTCTGCCCAACTTCCCAGATTCGATAAGTACCAAAAATGTAATTCAACATTTTTGGGATATTTATCTAAATTTTCTAATGCCAATTCCTTTGCGTTATTATAAATAACCTTTTGCTCATCCTCAGTTTTGGCAACATACTTTCCTTTAAAATAATAGGATTTTAATAATCCCACCACTGCCTCTACTTTACTTTCATCCATAGCGAATTGAAAGAATTCTATTGCGTCATTAATCTGTTTTGGGTTGGCCTGATCTTCTATACTGCCTTCGGCCCTGCGATTGTAAGCGGCCAATCCTTTTTCCAAATTGGATTGGGAAAAAAGGATTCCAACCCATATGAAAATAATCAACCCATATTTAGTCATTAAAAATATTCAATATAAGTAATTTTTAATTCACGCTGGAAATAATCCACTTTTTCATCGTCAAAAAGTAGATTATTAAAATCCAATTCAATATGAAGATGTTCCACAAATGTCCAGCGAATAGCTGCATTTAAATAACCGCCTTTACTAATAGACATAGTTTTTGCTGTCATGTCATTTTCATTCAAGGCAGCATTATATTCCAACAATAATGATAATTCGGGATTGAACTCCATGTCGAATCCGAAAAAATAATTCATATCCTTGTCGCCGTCATTTACTTCCGCAAAATTATAATTTGTACCTGCATGCACACCAAGATTTCCCAAGGGGGTTTTCCAGTTTTTGCTACCTGCTAAATATAAGCCCATGGCTTTCACATCATAACGCATGAGTGAATCAGCAGCGTTGAAATGACCAAGTCCCTGGGTATTCACTCCAAAGGAAACACCGGGCATGGTTTCCGTTTCATCAATGAGTCGATATTTAAGATTTGCTTCTGGCCTTGGATACCAAATAAGGCTATCATCACCGATTAAATTAGCCGATCCAAAGGAAAGCCCAAATTGAAAGCGATCCGTAATTCCCACGCTGAGAGAGGTGGTAAGTCCCCCACCTTTTTGAACGCGCATTTCCATAGCGTAACTTCCGCGAACAAGTGTTCCAGCTGATGGTACAGTCACTAATGTTGTTGGGGGCGGATAGGATTGTGCCCATCCAAATGTGGAAAGTAAAATAAATAATGGTATTGAGATGGATTTAAATAACTTCATTTAATCCTATAGTATGTGGTTATAGAACCATCAATTTAGCCAATGTCCTTCACCCAATGCAAGTTCAGGGGAAAATCCGTTCTCCATACTTCGATGTAATGGATTTCACTCTAAATTTTGGCATTGTTAATTCGCCTTTTTCACCAATAAGAATAAAGGTAACGCGTTGATTACTCAATTCAATCAGATGAATCAACAAACTATCCCCGTTGGTCAGCACCATTAAATCATAATCTGTTTTAGGGATAAATACGTCAAATGGAACGGTTAAATCTTTTTCTCGAATTTCTTCTAATATAATTGAAATTTCATCCAGTCGATTTCCATAACGCGGCGGTGGTGTTTTATATAATTGATCGGCCGGTGGTTTAACCAATGCCACATGGCTCACTTCTTGCCCACGATGGTCAAACTCCCAGATTTCTTTCCGGTTCGTCAACATATCTATAGAATATGCAAATCGGCGAATGGTTTTTTCCGTTGGTAATGATATCCAAAGTTCACCATTTAATAAGCCCAGGTGATCATAAATAAAATCGATTTTTCCATAATGGTCACCTCGAACATCTGTAAAATGGATTGATTCAATTTGATCCGATTCATTCAGGATAAATTTGGATTCCTGCCCCTCGTAATATCCCTGAATTTGTTTAGGGCTTTCCTTTCGAAATTCTTCTGACCATGGTTCATCCATCCCATATTGAATCAGGCTATCCGGTTTTTGATCAGCATTTAGGAAATACCTTCTGATCATTTTTTTCTCTGAACCATATTCTAATACTTCACGTTTTATAGATTTGCCATCCGCATCAATCCATTCCTTCATGATAGCCATTTTTTTGTCATTATAAAATACCTGAAGGTGAGATTTTTCAAATCGATCCGTTGCTAACAGACGATCATCAGCCATATAATCATGACCATTTGCATAAAAGCGCATAAAACTCACTTCTCTATTCTGGCCAAAAAGGATATTAACGATAATCAATATGATTGAAAGTATTCTCACCCTACATCCCTTTGTGGTCGGACATTTGGCTCAAAAACCCATTGGACCAGGATTTAAAATCTCCGCAGGTAATGGTTGATCGCATTTTTTCCATGAGGATCATATAATAAGTCAAATTGTGGATGGAAGCCAAGCGTAACCCTAACACTTCCTTTATATTAAATAGATGACGTAAATAGGCACGGGTAAAGTTTTGGCAGGTATAACAGTTACATTCCGGATCTATCGTTTCAAATGATTCTTTATGTCGGTTATTTTCGATATTGATAATGCCCTGACTGGTAAATAATTGTCCGTTCCTGGCATTTCGTGTGGGCAACACACAGTCAAACATATCCACACCCAATTGGACAGATTTAACCAAATCTGTTGGGCGACCTATCCCCATAAGATATCTCGGTTGATCTTTGGGGAGAACACCATCCATTTGCGCAACCGTTTCAAACATGGCATTTTTTTCTTCTCCAACAGCCAATCCGCCAATGGCCATTCCACACTTGGCAAAGGGTATTAACGCTTCAGCACTTCTCTTTCTAAGAGATTCATAGATACTCCCTTGAACAATGGGAAATAGTATTTGTTTCCAATCAAATAATGGACCATTATTCTCTAAATATTCATGGCATTTTCCCATCCAAAGGGTAGTGCGCTCCACTGCTTTTTCAACGATTGATTCTTCTGCTTGTCCCGGGGGACATTCATCAAAAGCCATGATAATATCAGACCCTAAATGGCGTTGGATATTCATGGATACTTCTGGCGTAAAAAAGTGGCGGCTACCATCTAAATGAGATTGAAAGGCTACACCTTCATCGGATATTTTATTTAATCGTGCCAATGAAAATACCTGAAACCCACCACTGTCCGTTAAAATAGATTTTTCCCAATTCATAAATGAATGGAGGCTCCCAGCTTTGTGGATTAATTCATGACCGGGGCGAATATAAAGATGGTAAGTATTTCCAAGAATAATCTGGGTGTCCAGTTTTACGAGGACTTCTGGATCAATTGTTTTGACTGCACCCTGAGTACCAATGGGCATAAATACGGGGGTGTGTATTTGGCTATGATCTGTCTTAAGAATGCCCCGTCGTGCAGACGTACCATTATCTCTATGGGCGATTGAAAATTGCATTAAAATAAAAGATGAAAAGCTTCGCCCACATTGGTAACGCCGGATATTTTTATACCCTTTGGTGACTTTTTCATGCGTTTCACATTGGCAGTTGGCGCAATAACTGTTTTAAATCCCAAGGATTTTGCCTCATTAATTCGAGCTTCTAATCGACTAACAGACCTCACTTCTCCCCCCAAACCAACTTCACCAATTAAAATGACTGATTTGGGTAAAAGTTTATCTCTGGCGCTGGACGCCACAGCCGTAATGACGGCCAAGTCCGCCGCCGGATCGTCCACTTTGAGTCCGCCAACTAAGTTCACAAAAACGTCTTTAGTACCCATGTGGGTTCCCAATCGTTTTTCAAGGACGGCTAAAAGCATAGCCAACCGTTTAAAATCAAACCCATTTACATTGCGCTGAGGCGTCCCAAAGTTTGCATTAGAAACCAAAGCCTGAACTTCCACTAAAATGGGGCGACTGCCCTCCAAAGATGGAAATATAGTTGATCCGGATATATCATCCCGTCTCTCAGCTAAAAAGAGTTCCGATGGATTTTTCACCTCGATCAGACCATTGGATTCCATTTGAAATATGCCCACTTCATTTGATGTGCCAAATCTATTTTTTGCTGATCGGAGAATACGGTGGTCATGGCGGTCATCCCCCTCAATATATAAAACAATATCTACCATATGCTCCAGCATTTTAGGCCCGGCAATAACACCTTCTTTTGTCACATGGCCAATAATCATGACGGCAATATTTCTTTGCTTTGCCAATTGAAGTAGCTGTTGGCCGCATTCCCGAATCTGACTGACGGAACCCGGGAGCGAATCCAATGCATCACTGAATACCGTTTGAATGGAATCTATCACAACCAATTCGGGCTGGATTAAGGATACTTGATCTAATATGCCTTCTATCCGATTTTCGGATGAAAGATGTAGTGAATCTGAATTCACATTTAACCGTCGGGCACGTAAGCCAATTTGCTCCTCGCTTTCTTCTGCAGAAACGTAAAGAACCTGTTTTGTAAATGCAGGTAATATTTGAAGTGCAAGTGTGGATTTTCCTATCCCCGGGTTACCACCCAATAAAATGAGTGATCCGGGTAAAAGTCCACCACCCAGAACCCGATCCATTTCTGCAATGCCTGTTGGGATGCGTTTGACTTCATCACCTTGTAGAATATCTGTCAGTTTGCGAGAATCCCGAGCCAAACCACCGCTTCCCTTTTTTCGCTTTTTGGAAACCTTAAATTCTCCTAGCGTTCCCCACTCATTACAAGAAGGACATTGCCCATGCCATTTCGGATGATCATTCCCACAGGCTGAACAAAGGTAAACGGTTTTAGATTTTAATTGGGGCATTTTGAGGGGAGAAATTGAGTCAGGTAAAAGGCAGAATCAAGCTGAAAGGTATTGTATCCTTACCAATCATACCCGAGAGATAAATACCATTGGGGCTTAGAAAAACCACTATCGGTCCAATCATAAGCTGCTTCGATCCGTAACAAATATATAAAGGGGATTTTTATTCCATAGCCAATGGACCGAACCCAAGGTGAAAATTTATCCGGGAGGTTATTCCCATATTTGGTCTGCAAATAGGCAAAGTCTGAAAATTCCCGGCGATCATCCCAGGCGGCACCTATATCCATAAAAATATGGCCCCGGATATTGCCGAAAATAACTTTCATTGGGAACCCCAATTGAAAATATTGAATGAAGGGAAACCGGAATTCAAAATTGGCCAAGAAAACATTGGTACCAAATCGCTCTGAATAGCGTGCACCACGCAGTGGATATGCAAATTCAGAAAAATAAATATCCTGCAGCAAGGTGTTATTATTGCTGTCGAGAATCACATTGCGCCAACGTGTTTCCCCAGAAGTTTCATCATCCACTCCGTTTGTCGACCCGGTTCCAAATATCCAGTTCTGCATGCCGCCTAAGAAGTACTTTTGCGGATTCTTTCCCGTACTCGTACCAAAAAACAATCGGCCGGCTAATGAATAATCCCGCGTAATCATTTGGTATTTCCGCATATCAATTTTTAGTTTTTGATAGGAAATGCCCTTATCCCCCATGGCAGGGCTCATTTCAAATGTTGTATTCTGGCGAAATCCATCGATGGGTCCCGTATATCCGAAAACAGCGTTGTCATAAATATAGCTCAAAGTAGGATTGGCCGAGACAAAACCATCATCCTGAATAATTTCATTTTTGTTGAGATATGAATCGATATTAAAAAGTTTGTAATCCAAATTATGAATAATCAACCCAGCGTCAATTCGGTGAAATCGGTTGAAGGGACGTGAGGCCATGGCTGCCAAACCAAAATGACGCATGCGAGCCGTTAAATCTGTGGGCATTCCCATTTCGTTAAAGGCATATCCTGCAAAAAAGAAATCCGCCTGATGGAATAAGGTAAAATAATAATCCAATCGATTTTTTAAATAGGCATAATTCAGGTAATAATCACTATTTTGTAACGAGATTTGAGATTCCATGGCAACGGATATTTGGTGGTCTCCCATGACATCGCTGAAATAAAACATGAATAAACCTTGGTGACCAAATACATTATTATAACCATAGGCACCTTGTGCAATGTCTAGACTAAACCGTGTTTTATACGCTTGTGGGATGTATTCACCATCGTCCCTTTTATATACTGAATCTGGTTTGGATTCTAAGGGCTGATCTCTCATAGCTTCCTTATTATACTGCTCATATTCCCATGCAAATATATAGGTTGAATAATCTGTTGTATTGGCGACGGTTCCTTTCAACTTATGTTTCCGCAAATCTGTTAATTCTTCCCGATCATTTTCTTTTCGATTTGCAATAAAATTGGTTGGTGCGACAGAGGTTGATTCTAAATCCAATGGATTGTTAATTCGATAGATATCCCACCCCAGACCCGAGTAGCCTGCAAAGACCATAATACCATCATCGCGGGTAAGGCTTAATTGAAAAAGTCCTGTTAGTAAATTTGTCACAACTTGTGACTCATTTGTATTTAAATCATGACGGAAAAGGTTCCAAGTTCCCTGATAATCTGCTGTGTAAAAAAGGCTATTATCGGTATTAGCGAAAATTGGATAATTTTCATTATAATCGGTATTCGTAATCCTTGAAACGGTGCCAGAAACAACATCAATCGTATAAATATCCTGCTGATCGTAATTATGATTCAGCATATCTTTAGCCGTTGTTTCCTCTTGATTAATGAGGCCGCCCCGATCCGATACAAAAACAATCATTTTCCCGTCCGGGCTCCAAGATGGTTCCGTATCTGAAAAAACATCAGCAGTAATGTTCCTATTTTCTTTGGAATCCAAATCGTAAAGATAAATATCACTGGCTCCGCCTTCATTTCCAACAAATGCCAACTGTTTTCCGTCGGGGCTCCAGGATGCAGTAAAAACGCCATCCAAATTAAAGTCTATTTTTTCATCTTTCCCCGTATTGACATTAATTAAATACAAGGCATCATGGGCACCGGCTTTCGCGGCAATCACAATACGTTTACTATCCGGAGACCAACTAATTCCGGGTTGAAGGAATTTTAATTCCTCAAAATTGATTGACCGATTTCCTTTCACGACTCTGTCAATTTTTTTCCCCGTCACCGCATCCAAAATATAAATATCCATATATCCCGATCGGTCGGATAATACCGCAATTTTACTTCCATCGGGAGAAACGGTGGGAGAAACATTGTAAAAGTTTTTTTCTTTTTTATGATTCGTAAGTGGTTTTGCAATATCCTTCACTTCATCCCGGCCAGCCACATCAGGATAATATTCTTTTTTAATATATTTATGCCATTGTTCAGTTAATTCTTCAAAATCCATACCCAAAGCTTCTTTGAATCCTTTTTCTGCATTACCATGACGTTTCATGGCTTGAAATATTTCACCAATTTTTTCTCGACCATATTTTGTTGCGATAAATCGCCATACAGACTGGCCACCTTTATATGCTAGAAAATATTCCAATTCACGAATCGTTGGAATTCTTTCATTGATGGCTAAATCACGAATAGTCATATCGGCCTGAGTATCCCAATTCATGGATAAATATTCTGCCAATCCTTCGTTTGCCCAAAGCGGAATCCGAAGGTTCATTCCACCAGAAATCACATTTTGCATACGGCCGCCATAGACCAAATCATTAATCATGGCGTGAACCAACTCATGGTGAATCACGTGGCGAAAATCGGCATAATCACCTTCAAAGGGAAGAACAATCCTGTTTTTAAATAATTCAGTAACACCACCGATCCCTTCCTGCATGTATTGACCAATCACATTGGTTTGCTGAAATTCATTATGGGAATGGTAAACAATAATTGATACGCGTTTTTTTAAATTCCAGCGAAGGTGCTTTGCTATTTGTTCATAAGCATCCGTAGCAACTTCCATTGTGAAATGAGCCAATTCAATTTCATCACCATAATAGTAGACATCAAATTGAGGTGAAGAAATAAATTGCCAATCATAATCACGGTATTGCACCTTGTTTTGACCAAAAGATTGGGCATTGAGCATCGTGGATGCCATTAGGAAAATAATAAAAATAATTCGTTGCATGCTTTTATATACTTGAATTTAATCTATTCGTTCCCCAATTTCGACGATTATCAACGAAAAATGTTAAAATATTGATAAATTAAATTTTATAGTTTCCAGATTGACTGACCCCTAAGTGAAACAGTATTTTACATACTATGGATTTGCCAATCTATTTTATTTCCGACATCCATTTGATGCTGGAAAGATCTGAATCAGAGGTAAGTCGCCAAAATAAGCTGTTCCAGTTTTTTAGTTTCGTGAAGGAATCTGGTGGAACACTTGTAATAAATGGGGACCTCTTCGATTTCTATTTTGAATACAAAGATGTTATTCCAAAAGTATATGTTCCTTTTTATCATGAAATACTCAAATTGCGCGAAGCAGGTGTAAAGGTGCATTTCGTCTTGGGAAATCATGATTATTGGGTTCGCGATTTCATCACAGAGACCCTGTTTGATTATACTTATTTTTCCGATACCATTTTCGAGATTAATGGTAAAAAGTTTTATGTGACTCATGGAGATGGATATTTATCCTGGGACTTTGGATATCGAATCCTTAAGAGCTTCATTCATTCCCGACTTTTTATATGGTCATATCGTTTGATACACCCAAGAATCGGATACGCCTTTGGCCGATGGATTTCTAAAAAGGGAGAACATTATTTACATTCAGATGCCTATAATAAAAGGATATGCGATGAAATGTCCATGCATGCCCAAAAACAGTTGGATCAAGGGTATGATTATTTTATTACAGGTCATTATCACCAGGCAAAGGATTTACCCCTGAATGGTGGTAAATTAATAATTCTCGGGGACTGGCTTAGCTTTTTTTCCTATGCAAAATTTGATGGCCATGATCTGAAATTAAAATTCTGGGACAATCATGAAACGCCTTAATGTTATACTTCCACTATTGATTTTGCTCATTTTTATAGATGGGTGTTCCACGATTAAAAAAATCTGGCCGGGGAAACGGGGTGCAAAAGATGATATTTCATATGAATTAATAGAAAATCTCAGTACCGCATTCAGTGAAGGAAAACTCCAGGCGCTTGAAGAAATGATAGCCATCTACGATGATACCAACCAACCTTTCGATGTAAGAATTTCAGCGGGAAAAGCATTAGCAGAAACACATCATCCAACCGCCTTAAATGCCATTTCAAAAACAGTGGGAGATGCAGCGGCACTTGACGTGACTTTCATGATTGCATCCATTGAATTATTAGCGGAATTTAGAGACGATCCCAGGGCGGCTGATGCCATGGTCAATGCCATGAATAAAGTTGAAATCAAAACCAATTCACTTCAAATGGCATTGGTCCAAAATCTAAATAGAGTACGAACAAAAGACCAGGTATTGGCACTGCTCGACCTTTACGAAGTGAGTCGTAATAATTTTAATCGTACCGAAAGATTACTAACAGAAACATTAGGCGCATTGGGGACGGATGAAGTCGTACCTATCCTAACAAAAATCTCAAGAGATCCCGATGTAAACTTGGGTATTCGTAACCGTGCGTTGGAAATTCTCGGGAAGAAAGACCCGTCCCAAGTGGCCGGTGCATTTGCAGAATTGTTGGGAGATCCCCAAACCAATTTGGAAGTGCAGGATTTTGCCCTAAACACCATGAAAGGCGTTAAAGAAGAAAACCTTATCCTGGCCCTGCTTCAAACTTACCGCTCCGGCAAAGACCAGTATTATAATTTGCTCACCACATTGTTAGAAGCATTGGGTGAATTCAATGATCCTGAAATTCGCAGCGCCGTGAAAGCCATCGCCATGAATAAGGACTATCCTTTGGACATACGAATGAAAGCAATCGAAAAACTATCGGATTTAGGGGATAACACTGTGATTCCAACCATCATGCCCATCCTATCGGACCCGGAACAATACAAGCTCCATGCCGCTGTGATTCAGACCGTTAAGAACCTTGGCCAATATGACGCTTATGAACAAGAAATTCATCGGCGGACTTTTGAGGCACACCAAAAAGCAGTGACCTTAAATGAATAAATTTATTTTATCCATCATAGTAGTTGGTGTTTGTTTTGGCCAAGATGAGGCCGACACCACCGTTACCGCTCCTGTTGATACAACTGACCTTGTTGAGCCGGATACAGTTCAGGCAATCATCCAGGAGGAAATTCTAAAAACTACGGAACCGACTGCTAATGATACATTGGTTCCCTTGCCAGATGTTCGTGAGCTGGGTGACAAGACAAATAAACTCCCTTTAGGCGAACCTTTTTTTGAATTGAAATCGAGCATTGATTTACTCCACCAAGAAATGGATTCTCTTAAGCGAGTGATTTCCGTTTATGAAAAAGGGAAGGGTGCCATGCCAACCATCGATGAAGAATTACTGAACCTAATTAAGGTTCCGCAATTGCGCCATCGGATTGAACTTCAAAATGGTACAATCGTTAATGGTGAAATAATTCAAGAGGATGACTTAGGCATCATCGTACAAACATCCATCGGTCAATTGGCGATCGAGATGGACCGGGTTGTAAATATTACTGAAGATTTACCCCCCAACGCCAAAATCGAAATTATGGGAGAGCCTTTTGTAAATGCGTTCCCCGATCGGGAAGAAATTGCGGGAACTATTAAAAATGTTGGATTAAAACGGGCTGACTTTGTCCGGGTGATTGCCCATTTATGGTCCGCAACAACAGAACTGATACAAACTGATTCCGTGTTTGTTACGGGGAAAAATAAAAAATATTTAACAGGCATTCGAGCGGACACATCCCTTGAACCTGGGGCAACCACCGAATTCAAACTCACCATTCCTTTGTCCGATGAGGATAAAGTTTCGTACCGGACCTATGAAGTCCGGTGGGAATCATATAAATAAAAAAACCTCGTTTATTGTTGGCGAAGCCCAAATTGCAAGTTTTCACCACCAAATGAAACTCAAGCAGGACGTGTCGTCCTACCCCAAATGAGAACAAGCCACGCCGTAGGCTGGCTCTGATCCCACATGTGTTTTATTGAAGTCTGGCTATTTTTACCATTATCGCATTTTGGGCATGCATTCTGTTTTCAGCCTGATCAAACACGATTGAATTGGTTGACTCCATAACGGCATCCGTCACTTCTCGACCTCGTTCTGCCGGAAGGCAATGCATAAACAAGGTTTCTTTTCCAGTAGAATTCATCATAGCAGAATTCACCTGAAAGTCAGCAAAAATCTTTTCCCGCTCTTCCGCCTCTTCTTTCTGCCCCATGGATGCCCACACGTCCGTATAAATTACATCCGCTCCTGCCACTCCGGATTTTGGATCGTGGGTTATTTCTACTGTTGAAATACCTGCCGCTTCAACACGTTTGATTGGTTCAGAATCAGGCTCGAATCCTTCAGGACAAACGCAAGTAAAATGGAATGGAATTCGTGCGGCTAAATGGAGCCATGAATGAACAATATTATTTCCATCTCCCACATAAACAATTTTCATATTATCCAAATGTCCACGGTGTTCATAAATGGTCAATATATCTGCCATAATCTGGCAGGGGTGGTTAAAGTCCGTTAAACCGTTTACCACTGGAATGGATGCATATTTTGCCAATTCTGTCATATGATTATGTTCAAATAGTCGTGCCATAATCATATCATTATAACCACTGAAAACCCGAGCAATATCTTTGATCGCTTCCCGTTTTCCAATCCCAATATCATTTGGGCCCAGAAATAGGGCATGACCACCTAACCGGGAAAATCCCGTTTCAAATGATACCCGTGTCCGAGCAGATGGTTTGGCAAAAATCATGGCAAGAGAATGATCCTTAAACGGTTTAAAATCTTCTCTGTTTTTTAGCTTCCCCTTAATCTCTTTGGCTAAATCAAGTGTTTCCCAAATTTCGTTGGTTGTAAAATCGGTAATATGTAAAAAATCTCTTTTCATCATTCCTTTCCACTTCTAGTTTCTTGTCCCATCAACCATTTCCCATCTTCCCTGTACCATCATCCCTATAATATATATTTGCTCAAATCTTGATCTTCAACAATATCCTGCAATTTTTCTTCAACCATTTTTTTTGTAATTCTGATTGTTTTCTTTCGACCGCTGGATTCTTCAAACATGAATTCATCTAGCAATGTGGTCATAACAGTATGAAGCCTACGCGCACCGATATTTTCCATTTTTTGATTCACATCAACCGCAATTTTTGCAATAGCGCGAATGGCATCCGTTTCAAACTTTAACGTCACATTTTCTGCACCAAGAAGGGCCATATATTGTTTAATCAACGATGATTCGGGGTGCTTCAGAATTTTAACAAAATCCTTCATAGAAAGCTTATTCATTTCTACGCGAATGGGAAAACGCCCTTGGAGTTCAGGGATCATATCGGAAGGAGATGATACATGAAAGGCACCGGCTGAAATAAATAATACATGATCTGTTTTCACCATACCATATTTTGTAGGTACACGACTGCCTTCAACGATGGGTAATAAATCCCGCTGGACACCTTCTCGGCTCACATCGGGACCTGATCCTCCCCCATTCCGATCGACTATTTTATCAATTTCATCCAGAAAAACAATACCGTTATTTTCCACTCTTTCTTTTGCAGACCGAACCAGTTCGTCTTGATCCATTAGATTGTCTGCTTCCATTTCGATCAATATATGACGTGCGTCAGAAACAGGCATTTTTCGCCGCTTGGTATGTCCGGGCATAACGTTAGACAACATATCTTTAATATTCATACCAATATCTTCACCGCCGCCGAAAGGACCAAAAACCTGCATCATGGGTGCCGCATCTTCAGTCACTTCAATTTCTATTTCACGATCTTCAAAATCACCATTTTTCAATTTTTGTTTTAGACGATTTCGCGTTTTTTTATGACGGGTGATTTCTTCTTTTGTCGGTTTATGGGCCCCATCGTTTGGAAAAAGAGAATCCAAAATCCGTTCTTCTGCAAGGTTTTCTGCTAAACCTTTAACTTCAATTTGTTTTTCACGTTTTACAATACTCATGGCCACGTCGGTTAAATCCCGAATGATAGATTCAACATCCCGTCCTACATAACCCACTTCTGTAAATTTACTCGCCTCTACCTTTACAAAAGGTGCTTTAGCTAAGGATGCCAAGCGGCGGGAGATTTCTGTTTTTCCAACACCGGTGGGACCGATGAGTATTATATTGTTGGGCACAATTTCATTCCGCATTATTCCTTCAACCTTTTGCCGTCGCCATCGATTACGAAGTGCAATTGCCACTGCCCGTTTAGCATCCATTTGCCCCACAATATACCTGTCCAATTCCTTTACAATTTGTTTGGGCGTGAGTTGACTCATTTTGACTCTAATACTGTAATGGAATCATTCGTATAAATACATAATTCAGCGGCGATTTGGAGAGATTTTTCCACAATCTTTTTGGCAGGGTAGGTTGTGCTTTTCATATAGGCAGTGGCGGCAGCTTGGGCGAAACCACCCCCGGAGCCTATGGCAATAATCGGCCCATCCGGTTCAATGACATTCCCATCGCCGGATACGATAAAAGCGTGTTTTTTATCCATAAGTGCCAATAAGGCTTCCAAGTGACGAAGATATTTATCTGTACGCCATTCCTTGGCCAATTCCACAACGGCGCGGGTTAGATTCCCTTCGTATTCATCAAATTTAGATTCGAATTTTTCAAAGAGAGTAAGTGCATCAGCGGCGGCACCGGCAAATCCACCAAGAATGATTCCTTTTTCAGATTTAAATTTTCGAACCTTAATCGCTTTTTGCTTAAAAGCCATGTCACCAAAGGTGACCTGTCCATCACCACCAATAGCAATTTGACCTTTTCTTCGCACACCTAAAATGGTGGTTGACCGAATTTTTACATCCATCTATTTACCCAATAACAATTTAAATAACCGTGAGTCTGAGGGTAAAACCAACATTGTTTTATCATCAATTATTTTCTTATAGGCATCCAATGTACGCACAAATTCGTAGAATTTTGGATCAGCAGAATAGGCATCAGCATACACTTCTACAGCCTTCGCATCTCCTTCTCCGCGAATCCGTTCTGCTTGTTTATAAGCATCGGCTAATATAATGGTTTTATCTCTATCAGTTGTGGCGCGGATTTTTTGTGCTTCTTCTTCACCTTCTGAACGAAATTTGTTGGCTTGTCGTTTTCGCTCTGCATCCATCCTGGCATAGATGGATTCCTCATTTTGAGATGGGAGATCAACTCGGCGAATCCGTACATCTACCACTTCTATACCGTAATCCTGAGTAGCCTCATTGCTGGCCACAGTCACTTTTTCCATGAGTTCTTCACGATTCTCCGTGATGATTTCAACCATGTCATGGGTTCCCAACTCACGGCGGAGTTCAGAATAAACAATATCATCCATCCGGCTGAGAGCCGTAGGAATTGCCTGTACTGTTTTAAGAAATTGAAGCGGATCTACAATCTTCCAACGGACATAGTTATCAACAATGAGCGATTTTTTATCTTTGCTCAATATTTCTTCCGGTGGAGAATCGTATTCCAGGAGACGGTTATCAAAAACATTTTTTTCCTGAAAGGGAAAAGGTACCTTTATGTGCAGCCCTGGTTCTGTAATAATTCGGACTGGCTTTCCGAATTGAAGGACAACAACCTGTTCTGTTTCATCCACAATAAAAATGGATGTTAAACCGAGAAAAACAAGGATCACCCCTATGCCAGCTAATATTTTTTTCATGATTATTTATCCCCTTGAGGTTTTAAGTTCAACAAATTAATCAGATTCCCACTTTTTGCATCGGGAACAATGATTTTTTCTTTATTCGGTAATATTTCTTCTAACGTTTCAAGATACATTCGGGTTTCCGTCACCCCTTTTGCCTTTCGGTATTCTTTAAGAACTGCACTAAATTTGGCAACATCACCTTCAGCCCGGGCAATTCGAGCGTTTCTGTACCCTTCTGCTTCACGGATCATGGCCTGAGCTTCACCACGTGCTTTTGGAATTATATCATTCCGATATCCTTCCGCCTGGTTTACCATTTTATTTTTATCCTCTTTCGCCGATGCCACATCTTTAAATGCCGCAATCACTTGTTGGGGCGGGCTCACATCCTGCAGTTGAACTGCCACCACTATGATACCCGTCTTATATTTATCCAGGATACTTTGAACCAATTCCTTTGTTTCTTCCTGAATCATGAATTTTCCCGATGTGAGTGCTTCGTCAATATTATGGCGTCCTACCACGGTTCTCAATGATGCTTCCGATGCTTCTCTCACTGTTAATTCAGGTTTAATAAAATTAAATAAATATGCTTCCGGATCTTTAATCTTGTACTGAACAATCATTTCAGCATCGACGATATTTTCATCTCCCGTGAGCATCAGACTTTCCCGTTCCACAGTTTGATATTGATTCTTTCCAACAGAACGGAATCCAATTTCAATCCGTTTTACTTCTGTTACTTTGGGCGTTTTTACCGTTTCGATAGGATAGGGGAAATGGTAATTCAATCCCGACTGTGCGGCACGAGAATATTTTCCGAATGTTTGGACGACACCAACTTCATCCGGCCCCACCACATAAATTCCTGTGAGTAGCCACAGGACTAAAGCGATTCCCAATATCGGGAGCGCTCCCATTGTTAATGAGGGAACCTTAATTTCCTGGTCCCCTACGATAATTCGTTTGTATTGCATATGATCCTCTTCTTTATTGAGTTAATTGTCGTCGCAACCTAGCGACTGGAAAGTTAAGTTGTTCTCTATATTTCGCCACTGTTCTTCTGGCCACAGGAAATCCGCCCGCCTTCAATTTACCGGCTAAGTCTGTATCTGTTAAGGGCGAATCTTTATTCTCATTATATATCAATTTCTTGAGTAAATCTTTGATCGTTTTTGTGCTGACTTCTTCACCATCTTCTAATGTATATCCTTCCGTGAAGAAGGATTTTAATTCAAAAATACCATAAGGTGTATCTACATATTTTCCGCGAGTTGATCGACTGATGGTTGATATGTCCATATTTATTTCACTGGCAATATCTTGAAGTTTCATGGGGACTAAAGATTCGATATTTCCATTGAAAAATGCCGGTTGTTTCTTTATGATGGTTTCCATGACGGCAGTAAACGTATGCCGTCTTTGCTGAATTGCCTGAATAAACCAATTGGCAGAATCATATTTTTCTTTTAGATATTTTTGCGTTTCCCGGGCAATATCCTTTTGATTTAACAATGTCACATACTCATTACTTAAATTGAGATCTGGAATCCATGAATCATTAACGATAACTACCCAATCACCTTCCCGTTGCACTGCCAATAAATCAGGAATAACTGTTTCAGTTCCCGATCCAATTTTTCCTTCACCAGGTCTGGGATTTAAATGGGTAATCTCTTCAATGATTTCTCCAAGAGTATCTTTGGATATATTCATATTTAGTTGAATACTTTCATAACGATGGTTTGCGAAATCCCCAAAATAATTTAAAACAACCTGGTAGGCTAAAGTCTGCTCTCTCCCTTTCATCTGGATAAGAAGGCAGTCTTGCAAATCCTTTGCAGCAATCCCTGGTGGATCCAGCTGCTGCACTTTCTCCAATACATGATTGACTTCCTCATTTGTCCGATCATAACGGTCCGCAATTAATACAAGATCCACAGCTAAATAACCATTTTCATCTAGATTCCAGAGGAGTTCCTCTGCAATAGCCCGTTCCCAATCCGACAAGGTGAAACTATCTAATTGGCGGACCAACCCTTCTACGAAATCCACTTGTTCCGCCACGGGTATATCCCGATCATTAGATCGAACATTGTCATAAATATTTGCAGGCTCATATTCATCCGGATCTTCTTCATAATCGACTTCTGCAGGTTCTGTATCAACCACTTCCTCTTCCTGAGGTTCATCTTGCTCTAAAACAGGATTACTTTCCAATTCATCTAAAATTTTCTGCTCGAGGCTTGCCACATTCAGCTGAAGGATGCTGGCCTGAAGCACTTGCTGAGGTGACAAGGATTGGCGTTGGGACAGTGTCTGTTTTAATCGGGACATCAAAGTCGAAATTTTTCGCCCAAGTAAAGTCGCCGTGCTTCTTCATCGTTTGCCAAGGATTCAGATGTGCCGGATTTTAAAATTTTCCCATCAAATAATAGATAGGATCGATCTGTAATGAACAAAGTTTCGCGAACATTATGATCAGTAATTAATACACCAATATTCCGTTCTTTCAGTGATGTAACAATAGATTGAATATCTTCGACTGCAATGGGGTCAACACCTGCAAATGGTTCGTCTAATAGTATAAAATCCGGATCAATGGCTAAAGTTCGAGATATTTCTACTCTTCGCCGTTCACCACCAGATAAATTATTTCCGATATTCTTCCGAATATGCTGGATGGATAAATTATCCAATAATCTTTCCACTTTTTCATCTTGTTCTTCTTTAGTCAAATCTGTCATTTCAAGTACGAGACGTAAATTATCCTCAACGGATAGTTTTCCGAAAATGGATGGTTCCTGAGAAAGATAACCGATTCCTGAACGACTTCGTTGATACATAGCTCTATTGGTAATATCATTTTCATCCAAAAATATTTTTCCTTTGGTGGGTTTAATCATTCCGGTGATCATATAAAATGTGGTAGTCTTTCCTGCACCGTTCGGGCCCAATAAACCAACAATTTCTCCCTTATTCACATCCAAATCCACATCCTTGACAACCATTCGTTTCCCGTACCGCTTATACAGTCCCTTTGTGCTAAGTTTTTGATGATGGTTATTTTTCATTTTCATCCTCATGAAAAACGCCGGCAGGTTTTAGAATCTTCCAATTATTCAATTCCACATCTGATTCGAATCCAATCCCATAAAGCGTATCCTGACTTTCTGTAATAAATTTAACAGAATCATCTGTAAATATTTTTTCTTTTACATTGTTCCATGATAATGTATCAGTAAATAACGTAACACCACTGTCAGAAACCACCACAACATTGCCGATGGCAATCAGAAAATCTTCCTCTTCGTCCACTTCTGCTATTTCTGATTTTAGATTTGTTGTATATATTTCTTCCGCATTAAAAAAGTCAGCATCCACATTTTGATCCAATAAAATGTATTGTCGTTCAT
Organism: Fidelibacterota bacterium; assembly: GCA_029938045.1. GTDB lineage: Bacteria > Fidelibacterota > Marinisomatia > Marinisomatales > TCS55 > TCS55. The sequence continues at coordinate 33,922 of JAPYOT010000010.1, forward strand.
TATACTTTTCCAAATGTCCAGACCGAATCACAGCCCGTTTTGCTCCTTCATTAGTGAGGGTAATCGTGGCCTGCCAACTTTCAGCATCCGGACGACCAATACGGGATTCTCCGGACTTTTTAATTTCAGTCGCCTCACATCCCATTGACAATAATCCAATGACTAAAAATATAGACAATAATTTCACTTTTGGTTTTGAACCTTTTTCCTGAGGGAGTTAAAGACATTGGTTAATTGGCCTTGTTCTGTTAGGATCCATTCCACTGCTTCCCGAAATGCACCATAACCACCGGATTTTTCTGTTATATGGATAGCAACAGCCTTGCAAGTGATAGATGCATTCTCCGTCGCAATGGGAACACCTACCAATTCCATAACGGGAATGTCAATCGTATCATCGCCGATGTAAGCAATTTCATCATCCGTCAGATTAAATTTTTCTTTTAAAGCATTATAGGGTGGAATTTTATTTAAAGTGCCATTATATACATTCTTTATTTTTAACTCTTTTGCCCGTTCGGCAGTTGCATCGGAGTGACGACCAGAAATAAGTGCTAATTCTAACCCCGCTTCCCTGAGTAACGCAACACCGGCACCGTCCGTAACGCAAAATCGTTTGAGCTCAATGCCATTTTTTCCTTTATAAATAGCCCCATCTGTCCATACACCATCCACATCTGAAATTACCATTTTCACTTTATTAATATCGTAACTCATCCATTCACCGCTTTGTGGATTTTTATCAAAGTAATAAGTAAATCTTCCAATTGTTCTAATGGCCACTGAGTGGAAGCATCAGATTTTGCCTTTATTGGGTCATCATGGACTTCAAGAAAAAGACCATCACAGCCGGTAGCAACAGCTGCTTTGGCCAATGTGGGTATCATTTCTCGTTGGCCACTTGTCTGATACACATCGTGGAGGCGCAATAGTCCCACACAAAAATTTGAATCACCCTTTACAACTGGCAATACTGATATTTGAGATTCTCGGTCTTCCATTATACTTACTGTATCTTTCAACGATGTTTCAATATTAATGGCAACGGGATTAGATGTCATTATTTCACTCACCGTCATTTGGTCAATATCTCCATTTTCCGCCAGACATCGCCGTAAATCTCCTTCGGTAATCAGTCCCAAAAGTGTTGCGTCCCCATCAATGACCAATGCGGCACCCTGAGGTTTTTCTGTCATATCAATAATGACTTTACGAAGATTGTCATTAGTCCTAACAGTAGCCACTTCCTCAATTGGCTGCATCATATTTTTTGCTTTAAGACCGATCTTGGCGCCATTGCCAGGCACTTGCGCTGAATGAGTCGCATCAAAAACCACTGGATATCCCAATGATTGCATCTTGGGTATGGCTGTCATATCCGATATCAAGTCATATCCAAAAGACGCGCCTCGCTCTGTCAGTAAAATATTGTCATTCCCCGTGGATGCAACCTTTTCTGCTGCATGAGCCATAAGACCCGGTGCCAGGAATTGACCTTTCTTTATATTGACAGCTTTTCCCGTTTCACCTGCCGCAACCAAAAGATCCGTTTGACGGCAAAGAAAAGCTGGAATTTGTAATACATCCACCACTTTCCCAACGGCTTGACATTGACTTGGAAGATGGACATCAGTCAATACAGGTATACCTATTTCACTTTTTACTTCAGCAAGAATATTCAACCCTTCTTCCATATTCAGCCCTCGAAATGACCCAACTGTAGATCGATTGGCTTTATCAAATGAACTTTTGAAAATAAAGGGGACATTTAATCTATCTGTAATACTTTTAATTGCTTCTGCCATCTCCAAGCTATGGGCCCGGGACTCAATAACACAAGGACCTGCAATGAGAGGTAACCTCTTACCTCCGTAAGTGACATTACTAATGCTAACCTGTTTACCCATTTTTATTTTCCATTTAAATGTTTTACTGACGCTTTTATAAACTCTCTGAAAAGCGGATGTGCCTTACTCACACGGCTTTTTAACTCCGGATGAAACTGACCCGCTACATACCAAGGATGGTCTGGCAATTCAATGATTTCAACCAGGTTGAGTTCCGTGTTTATTCCTGAGATTATTAACCCATTTTTTTCCAACCGATCCCGGTAACGATTGTTCACTTCCCAGCGATGACGATGCCGTTCAGAAATATTCTTTTTTCTATAAGCAGAAAATGATTTCGTACCCGTTTCAATTTTACAATCATAAGCACCCAGACGCATGGTGCCGCCTTTACGTTTAATGGCTCGTTGGGATTCCATAAGGTCAATAACGGGGTAGCGGGCCTTTTTATCAAACTCAGTACTGTTGGCCCCTTTCAATCCACAAACATTCCGGGCAAACTCAATCACGGCGCATTGGAGACCAAGACATATTCCTAAAAATGGAATGTTATTTTCACGGGCATATTTGCAAGAAAGAATTTTTCCTTCCGATCCTCGGGAACCAAACCCTGGTAGCAAAAGAATGCCATCCATATTATTAAAAATTCTTTCAGCATCCTTATCCGATTTTACATCTTCCGTCGCCACCCAGTTCACATTTACGCGCGCATCATTTTCAACCCCCCCATGAATAAATGCTTCCAGCACACTTTTGTAGGCATCCGGAAGTTCAGTGTACTTCCCGCACATGGCAATGTTGACTTGGTGCTTCGGTTTTTTGAACTTTTTGATAAAAGTTTCCAGATAAGATACATCAACCTTTCCTGACAACTCCAGGCGCTCCATGATAATATCTCCCACCTTCTGCTTATAAAGTGTCAGGGGCACTTCATAAATACTTTTTACTTCTGTTCCTTCAATCACATGATTTGGATTTACATTTCCAAAGAGACCAATTTTTTGTTTCACATCTTTTGTGAGTGGATAGTCGGTCCGAGCCAAAATCATGTCTGGCGTCAAACCAATTTCACGCAGTTTCATGACCGAGTGCTGGGTCGGTTTGGTTTTTAATTCTTCGCTTGCTTTGATATATGGCACCAATGTTACATGCATAATGGTATGGTTGTGGTAACCCACTTCCAGGGATAATTGCCGAATGGCTTCCATAAAAGGCAGACTTTCAATATCACCCACCGTACCACCCACCTCGCAGATAACCACATCATATTTTTTCGGTGTATTGACTGCTTTAATTCGGGCGATAATTTCATTGGTAATATGGGGAATCACCTGGATAGTGGCGCCAAGATAGTCGCCTCGCCGTTCACGATCCAGAACGGTGCTATAAACCTGTCCTGTGGTGGCGTTATTATCTTTACTCATATTCACATCAATAAACCGCTCATAATGACCTAAATCCAAATCGGTCTCGGAGCCGTCATCCAGGACAAATACCTCCCCATGCTGATAAGGATTCATTGTACCGGGATCTACGTTTAAATAGGGATCCAATTTCAAAATCGTGACGCGCAGCCCAGCACTCTTTAATAGATATCCAATGGATGCAGCAGCAATTCCTTTCCCCAAACCGGAAATGACACCACCTAATACGAATATATATTTAACAGGTTTTTTAGCCACCATTTAGTTCCTCTCAAACTGTTTTAAATCATCAATGATATCAATTCCCTTGGTCACTTTATCTGTCAGAATCACCTTAATCGATATGCCATTATCCAACGCTCTGTATTGCTCTAAATTTAATGATCGTTCATTTACTGATGCTGGTAAATCTGTAAATTTCTTCAATGATGTTTTTCGATATGCATAAATCCCCATATGATGATAATAGCCTCCCATCTCACTTGGCACAGGCACCCGTCTGAAATTAACTGCAAAACCACCCGCATCCAGCAATACTTTTACTGCATTAACATCCATAATTTTTTCCACATCCATATCCTGGCCAGCCACCGTAGCCATTTCAATTGTTTTATCTTCAAACTCATGTACCAATTCATCAATTAAGAGGGGATTTATCGTGGGCTCATCTCCTTGGATATTCACCACCACATCTACTTCAATATCGGCCACTGCTTCCTGAATTCTATCTGTCCCTGAAACATGGTTATCCGAAGTCATAATCGTTTTAACTTTCCATTCGTTGAGGGAAGTTTCGGTTTCATCTGCATCAATTGCAACAATTACATCATCTAGAGACTTGGCTTTTAGTGCTTGTTCATATACATGGACTACCATGGGCTTCCCATCAATGAGGTGAAGAATTTTTTTGGGAAAACGGTTGGAATGGAGCCGCGCCGGGATCACGCCGATTGCTTTCATCAAAAATCACCATTAATATCTAATGGAGGCAGAGATTGGGCGAATGTGAAATACAACCGAATCCCCCCAATCTTGTACCTGTGGCTTAACATAGAATAATTGAATGAAAAATACTGGGGAAATTTAGGTGAACCTTCCTGTTGCTACAAGAAGGTTCAGAGAAGATTCTATTCGAATCTCAATGATTCAATGGGATCCAAATTGGCGGCACGCCAAGCGGGGTAAATACCAAATCCAATACCAATAAATGAACAAACCGCCATGCCATAAAAGGCCCAATCCATGGGCACCACGGCGGGGACTTTAAGGAGAAGGGCAATGAGGTTCCCCCCGGCAATCCCTAGAATAACACCCACAACGCCACCGAACTGGCTTAAGAAAATGGCCTCCATGAGAAACTGGGTGAGAATATCTCGTTTTGTAGCGCCAATGGCCTTTCGGATGCCTATCTCCTTGATACGCTCCGTGACGGAAACGAGCATAATATTCATAATGCCGATCCCAGCAACAAGCAATGCAATAACGCTTACGGCACCGGCAAACAATTTGATTCCCCCAGTAAAGCCGGCGAATGTTTCCATGAGTTCTTCGTTGGAAATAATTTCAAAATCATTCTCTTCTTCGGGAGGTACCTTGCGAATAACACGCATGAGGCCAATCACTTCATCCATGGTTTTTTCATACAATTCAGTCGATTCTGCTTCAACATTGATAGCTAAGGATGTCCATCGATTGGAAAACCG
>JAPYOT010000064.1 GCA_029938045.1 Fidelibacterota bacterium
GGTGGCAGCAATTTTAATGCTTTTACAAAAGAGGTAAATGCAATTACAGAACCGAAAATGATCAAGTATCCCCAAGCCCACCAGGCGGATGGAACCGGATTCATAGTCGGCTCAGATATAATAAAAGAGGTAATCAAGAGCGCAACTCCACCGGTGAATTGCTGTACCGCAGAACTGATCTCAGGTGTGGTATGAATATTTTTTCTTTTTTGATATATAGAACCGGCACCCCAACTTAATCCGGCAATGATCAATAAAAACAAACCCCTAAGATCATTAAGGTTACCGGCTATAATTGCCGGCCAGTTTAAAACTGCGATACCAGCAACACCAATTAATAATGAAATAACGAGAAAAACCGAAGGCCGCTTTTTATCCAAAATAGATTCTATAATTGCCACCCAGATTGGTGTGCATGCAATGATTAAGGCAGCATATCCGGAAGGGACAGTCATTTCTGCGATTGCAACCAATCCATTTCCGCCCCACCAAAGCGCCAGTCCAGAAACAGATAAGACGACCCACTCTTCTTTGGTTAAGCGCAGGGATTGTTTTTGAATGAATCGCGCCAGCGCAACAAGGATTAAGCTGCCTGCGAACACCCGCGTGGCAGACATGATCATAGGCGGGAAGCCAGACCCTTCTTGTACCGCCACGCGGATTCCAAGATAGGTACTTCCCCAAAGAATATAGACAATCAGAAGGTGCATGAGCCCTGAAAGGTTTAATTTATTCATTTTTTAAAACCAGAAAGTTTTTCCATAAAATAAATTGTACCGATGTTGATCATTAATCCCCATACACCCGCATGAATACCCCAGGGTTTGGCTGGGATGTTCATGCCTAGTTTGTTTGCAATCATTATACTTACAGCGACAAGTGTTCCGATGACCATTCCCATGAATACAGATTTTGATTTGAGTTTTTTCAAATAAAGTCCGAGGAAAATGGCAGGCGCTACTTGGATGAGAAGTTCCAGTTTGATTTCCAACAGCCGCCAGATCGTTTGGGGTAATATAATGGCGAGATAAACAGCAATTGCCATAATGACCCAGGAGAGGAGCTTCCCCATTTTGGTTAAATCGGATTGATTGACCGTTGGTTTGAACCGGGAATAAATATCTTTGGTGATAATGGAGGACATGGATAGCAATGCAGAATCTACGGTAGACATAATTGCTGCAATGGTTGCTGATAAAAACAAAACCATAAGGCTGCCGCTGATGGCACCACGCTGACTCAAATCCTGCAGAACCAACAGTGTGATTTTTTCACTACCGGCTCTATCAAGCCCGGGGATGATTCCTGAGCCGACTATACCTACCACCACCATAAACAAAACAGTGACCAATGGCATGAAAGCCATGATTTGAATGGATCGTTTGAGGGTATGTTCATTCTGGGCAGAATAAATACGTTGGATGGCATGAGGATAAATGGAAATACCAAAAAAGCCCAACGCAACCGTGCTGATCCACGTTCGTTTATCAACCCAAGTTGGAGAAAAGAATTTTTCTGGGGCAGTTTTCATGAGCTGATCTGAAACAATTGAAAGGCCACCATATTCAAATTGTATTATTATAAAAATAATTATCACACCAAAAAGAAGAATGGTGCCCTGAATAACATCGGTCCAAGCGACACTGCGCATTCCCCCCAAGGTTTCATAGGTGACCATTATCAAAGACAGGACGATAATGCCTATTGCGAAAGGAACAGCCCCACCAGTCACAGCAACAACGATATATCCAATGGCTTTTAAGTTTGTTAAGATATAATTGGCCAGAGCAGTTATACATAATATTGAACCCAAAATAGAAAGCCATTTATAATTAAAACGATACTCAATGAAATCTATGGGTGTAATAAAATGATGCTCACGGGAAAGGCGAAATAGTTTGGGGGCATAAAAAAGCCAGGCACCCACAGCGGCAGAAAGAAATGTAATCAGTACCAACGCGTCATAGCCATCACGGTATGCCCGTCCCGCAAACCCAACCAATGTGTTGCCACTGTATTGCGTTGCATAAAGGGTGAGAAATAGAACAAGCACCCCCAGGCCCCGCCCCGCAAGATAAAAGTCAGCAAGGGTATTTTCTTTTTGTGCCTTGCGACCCAGCCAACCAATAATAATAAGGGAAAGAAGATACAAGCCCATGAAGATGAGGCCGCCTGTCCCGAGCAATGGGGTTTGATTCACACTATTCCTTGGTTTTCCAAAATTTTCCTAAAATATAGGCGATTACAATAGAGTAGATAATAGCCATAAAAACGGCATAGAAAGCCCAATCCGGGAGCCCCAGAATAATTGTACCTGAATATTCAAAAAACCACCAAGGCACTGTTAGAATCAGCGCTATAATGGAAATGAGGAATACGCAGTTTCGGGACATTTTTAATGAAAGATGAATTCTGGAACAGGCTGTGTTTTATTCAAGATCGGACTGGGTTTGTCCCTAAGAAATTGGTCAAAAAACTCCAAGGACAATTGATTGATCAAGAAAACAGATCTCTCTCGATCCATCTTCCCAACCTCTAAGACTTTAGGTACAAAAGGAGAAAACAAAGGGGCATCAGTAAAATTCAAATGTTGAGTTTCTTTCATGATTATTTTAAAAGAAGGCCCTTTATTGTTTTTTATTATTTCATCCACGTCTGAATAATTATTGGAATAATCTGACCCACCCCAACTGGGTCGTCCAATATATAAGAACGGCTGTGATAGACCCATTTCAATAATATTTTTAGGGACGGGACTCATCCACCCGTCTAAGTTTGATGTGGCACCAATGCGATCATCCTGGAAAGAAGCGAGTATGCTGGTACCACCACCATAAGAATGGCCGGTTAGACCAATTTGATTCAAGTTTAAATAGCCATTTAAAGGGTGTATAATTTCACCTGATTGAATCCGCTCCAGCTGGTTTATGAGAAAATGAATGTCAGAGGCCCGCGTTTTTATTTGATTTCTACGAATGAGAACACTGTCAGGATCACCGGTAATATCAGATCGATAATCCGCAACACTTCCATCAGGAAAAATAGTGAGATTGGCGTCATAACTATGATCTGGAACCATCACCACATATCCATGATTAGCCAGTTTCTCAGCTAAAGATGTATGGATTTGTCGCATACTTGTAATCCCGTGGGAAATAATTATAATTGGAAAGGGCGCAGAAACGGGATTGGGTTTTATGTCTATAAAACTATTTGTTTTGGTTAACGCCAAATGATTGGCAATAAACCCGGGAAAATTACCGGCAGCGCCAATCGTTTCAGCGCGAATATCCAGGCGATCTAAATAAGGTGATTGCTTTGCCCTTTTAACCTTTTCACCCGGATACCATATTTGAACCATCATTTGCCGTTTATCGTTTGGGTTTTCTGTAAACCATTCCAGCCGATCTTGATCTACCCAATGATAGATGGACGTTCCCACAGTAAATGGTCCTGTTAATTTGGGCATTTTGATCACAGGAACAGCCATGGAAAGCATCAACGAGAAAACAAACAAACCAATAAAAATAAATTTTAATATTGAATTCGCCGATCGATTTTGTGTCAACAGTATTCCGCCGATTAAGGTATAGGCTGGAAACATCTGCCATCGTGATTGCTCTAAAAATAAGTGAATCAGGAAAACAGAAAAGATAATTTTTAACAATAATTTTGAATGTCTTCTTTCATGCGGACTATAAAAAACATTGATCGTTGCCCAACCAAGCAATATGAATAAAATGATTTCAAATGGTCTCATCCCGTTTCCCCGATTATTATGATAAAATCAAATGAATTCTTTGGATAATCCTTCGACCTTTTTGGGGTCAATGGGTTCAGAAAACCCCATGTGAAAGGCAAGAAACCACATAACAAAGATACCATATCCCAAAAACATAAGTTGCCAAACCCACAAAGACGGTAATCCAAAGGGTGTCCACAGTGCGGGCGAATTGGGATCAGAAAAAAAAGCATTCCCAATGGTAGCAAAGGGTCCAAAGCCCACAAGAAACCATACAAGCGTTAATACCCAAGCTAATTTGATTTTCTTTTTTCTTTTCGGTGTCATACCTGTAATAGATTGAAGGAGTTTGTGTTTTTTGGTTTTCACCGCTTTTGCAACATCCGACTCGCCAGAAAAATGTGAAACCAAGAATGTGGTTAACAGATTGAAGAAAATTCCCCAACCAGCACTGTGGATCGTCAAAGGATATGCTCCCCAAGGTACTCCAAACCAGGCCGATGTTTTATCCGTTAAGGTAACCGCGAGCAGGCCGACCACCAACCCAAAAACAACACCCTTGGTGGTAAATCCTCTATAATAACAGATACCGATCAGTGCGGGATACATTTGGAAACCATAGGCAACCGCTAGGCCACCCAACATAACAATTGCCTGACTTGAGTTTGCGGCCACGATTAATGCTGCTCCAGCCACCACCACCACAAAGAGCCTTCCAGTCATTTTTTGTGTTTGATCAGATGCGCCGGGAGAAATGTATTTGGTATAAATATCTCTTGTTACCATGGCGCTAAAGGTGGACATATATGCTGAACCAGTACTTTGCATGGCCGCAAGTGCACACACAGCTAGCAAGCCTACGAGCCAAGGCGCCGCATCAGAAAGTAAATTGATCAACTCGGGGACAAGGTTTTTATCACTGATATTTTCCAAGACGCCATTGGCCACAAGAATATGGCCACCCATGCCTTGAAAAATTGTGAATGTAAACAATAGAATGCCCACAACAATAGATGAAGCCACAACTTGCTGCCAACGAAATGCCTGGGGGGTTTTATTTGCAAAAGCCCACATGGAAAAAGCAGGGGAAGATTGAATCCCCATGAGGGCAAACATGTAAGTCATACACATGATGCCCGTCCACGCACCACCAGATGCTTTTGACCCAGCGGATACCATTTGAATACTCCCCGGGATAGCAACCTTCATCGAATATCCATCAGGTGTGAGGTTTTGTCCGGACGAAACATCCTTTTGGACAATATCCGCCAAACCGCTGGTGAAACCACCCCATCCGCCGGCATAATGAATGGCGATGCCTCCCAAAATGGCAATCCCCACCGCAAGCAAAATGGCCTGAGCACAATCCACATAAGCAACGGATTTTAACCCCCCAGATGCTACATAGATCACCACCACCGTTGTAAGGGAAAACATGCCAAAATTCACACTGACGAGACCATCAGTAAGGACATTAAATAAATTGCCAGAAGCCCGGAGTTGAACACCCAAATACGGAACGCTGAATAGAAAGGCCACCAATACAGTCAAAAGTCGCATGGCATTACCACCATAATAGTCGCTGTACATTTCTCCCGGGGTGATATAACGGTAAACTTTGCCCAACACCCACTGTCGCCGGAGGAACAAAACACCGGTGAGTGGAATGGTTAGTGCATAAAAAGAAGCGAAAGCATAAGGTAAACCATCCGTGAATATTTTCCCAGGATGCCCCACAAAAGTCCACCCACTGAAACTGGTTGCGGTGGCTGCTAAAACAAAAACCCAAACACCAATTGATCTGCCGGCGAGAAAATAATCTGCCGATGTTTTGGCATCGCGGGCTCCTTTAAAACCCCAGAATAAACAGTATGCCCAGTAAATGCCTACAAATCCAGTAAGCCAAATAAGTTTTACGTCCATATTCTTCCTTTACCTCCTTTTAAGGATTGGGAAGTATATGATATTGCAGTGGAAAGTGGGAAGGAAAATCAGTTGGAAAGAAAAATGCTTGTGGAATCAAGGCTACCATCATTTTCAGCGGGCGTTAATCCCAAAACTTTACACATCATTTCATAAAGGTGAATATTGGTAATGCCCGGCCCATTCAAGCCAGATTTAAAAGCAGGGCCATGGCCAACGAAGATGCCGCCCATGGATGGGTATATGGGGTCGAATCCATGGGTTGCACCATTATGGTCATCTCTGTTGAAATGTTCCCGAGTTGTGATGGACCAATGTTCAGCTGCTACAGCATTAATGGGCTGAATCCGGCGGTTATTATTATAATGAATCCGGTTTGGGGCAGCCCCCTTTTTAAAAACGAACATTTTTGGATGGACATGATTGAGTTTTTGAAAAATGGAGTCCACATGAATTTTAGGGCGGATGGCTGTGACGGGTGCCCAGTCAACAACTTCAACATCATCCATAAGAATATAATCATCCAGAAAAATCATAGAATCAGAGGATGTGGTCGCCATACCATGATCTGAAACAAGAATTATATTTACCTTTTGAAAAATTTTCCGGGATTTGAGGCCATCCATAAGCCGTCCCATGGTACGGTCCATTTCCCGGATGGCAGATTTTACTTCATCGGAATCAGGACCATAGCGATGTCCAACATCATCCAAATGGCTAAAATATGTTGTTAAAAATTGGGGCCGTTTAGACGAAGGATAATCCAACCATTTCAAGATTTGGTCCACCCGGTCATTTCGGGAAACAGAACCATCATATACAAAATATTCTGAGGGTCGAACTCCCATAATTTCTGCTTCCGAAATGGGCCAGAACATGGTCATGGCTGTTTGGTTCTGCTTTTCTGCGGTCACCCAGATGGGCTCTGCATTATACCATTTTCCATCCAAGACTGGGGCACTCCCTTGCCCGATATAGTAATACTCATCAAAAACCGGATCATACATGCGATTGGCAATGATGCCATGGTTTTCCGGATATCGTCCAGTCACAATTGTAATATGGTTGGGAAAGGTTTTGCTTGGGAAAGATGGAATAAGCGCCTCTGCTTTCGATCCTCCATCTATTAATTTGTCAAAATTGGGTGTATTTGTTTTATTGAAATAATCCCAGCGAAATCCGTCCATGGAAATCAATATTACGGTGGGACTAAAGTTATCGGCCTTTTCATCGTGGGGACATCCGGTTGCGAACAACGCCAAAAAAATGATAAAAAAAACAAAAAGCTTCTTCCCAGGTTTTGGTGAATTAAATTCTTTCTTCATATGCAACGATAAATTTAGGCAAAAGATATGGGATTCAAACAACTAGACTTTCAAGAATTTACCGGTGAAGACATGCAGTCTCGGTCAGAAACATTCTTAAACGAAATGTCAAAACGCCGATCAATTCGAACATTTTCTGATCGAAGTGTCCCCATAAAAATAATTTATAATTGTATCCAAACAGCTGCGTCGGCCCCATCCGGGGCCAATAAACAGCCATGGCAGTTTGTGGTTGTTAAGGATCCAGCTGTGAAGGCAAAAATTAGGCAAGCGGCTGAATTGGAAGAAAAAGAATTTTATCGTCATCGCGCTACAAAGGAATGGCTGGAAGATTTAAACCAATTTGGAACAGATTGGCATAAACCCTTTTTGGATATTGCACCGTACCTTATTGTTGTTTTTAAACAAGCCTATGATATTAACGATGATGGCAGCCAACGAAAAAACTACTATGTAAACGAATCGGTTGGGATTGCATCTGGGTTTTTATTGGCAGCCTTGCATCATGCAGGTTTGGCAACGCTAACCCACACGCCGAGCCCAATGAATTTTTTGGGGGAAATTTTAAACCGCCCCCCAAATGAAAAAGCATCCCTCCTCATTCCGGTGGGCTATCCGGCTGCTGATACGACGGTGCCGGAATTAATCAAAAAACCACTTGAGGAGGTTTCAACCATTGTGTAATAATG
>JAPYOT010000065.1 GCA_029938045.1 Fidelibacterota bacterium
AGGATGATTCTATTACAGTTAATGTAAAATTAAATCCGAATAAACCTGAAGTTTTCATTCATTCCATTGTAAAAGTATATCCTCAAAATCATATAGTTCGAACAGGATATTTAATATATAACGACAAACAGGAACTCATCGAAAAAATAGATATAGATGGATCGAGGAAAAAACGTGAAGCAGTGATGTTACCTAAAAAAGAATGGGTGGCCCAATTCCCACTGAGTAAGTCGCTGTATGCCAAGGGTGAGTATAATATGATCCCATATATGTTGGTGGACAGATCGGATGTACCGCAACGCCTTGAAGCGCTGATTGGCCTTAACTATACGTCATTTGATCAGAATTTTATACTATATCCCTTGAAGCGTACTGGAGGCAAGTTCGTAATTCAATAATATATCGAAAAACAATAAATATTTATTGATATTAATAAGCTATAAGTTATAAAATCGGCCCCGTTAATTAAAGGATTAGGGCTATGTCAGAGCATCGCGTTCATTTATTTGTTAAAATTACAGACTGGTTAATTTCAGCAATCACCGCATTGTTGGCGCTATATATTGCTTATCGATTTTTGATGTTGTTGGCTGGCCCCGTATTCGGAATTACAGATCAGACAACAAAATTACTCTACCCAGTTCATTTTAATGTAGAAGAAGAAGGTGTGGCGGAGTTTTCAGGTAGGGAACTTCCTGTTAAGATTACAAAAGCAAAAGCATTGGCTCTTATCGAATCTCCCATGCCGGAATGGTTATTGATTCCAGTAAAACTGATAAGATTTAGTATTTTTGGGTTTATCATTTGGATATTATTATTATTACGGCAACTGGTAAAATCTGTTGGGAAGGGTGATCCTTTTAATATCAAAAATGGAAACAGGTTGCTATGGATCGGCCTTTCTATACTCATAATCGGTGTTTTTGAATTTTTTCATGATATCTTGCTCAATATATTTATTACGCCAAAACTTTCATTCGATTCGATTATTCCCGAATCATCCATTCATTTTAATTTGAGTCTTCTATTGGTGGCAATGGTCATTATTGTAATTGGTGAAGCATTTCGTATTGGGGCAGAAATGAAAGAAGAGCAGGATCTCACGGTTTAATGGGCATCCGCATCAATTTAGACGTAATGATGGCCCAGCGGAAAATTTCGCTGGGAGAGCTTGCGGAACAGGTCGGTATCACCCAAGCGAATTTGTCCATCCTTAAAACGGAAAAAGCCAAAGCAATACGATTTTCAACGTTAGAAAAAATATGTGATGAATTAGGTTGTCAACCAGGGGATATCCTGGAATATGAAGCAGATGAAAAAAATAAAAATGATTGACAACCAAAGGAACATTTTTGAGTCTAAGACGTGGCAGGTCTTAGATATTTTATCATAATAGAGGTAGGAGAATATAATGTTTGGAACAATGATTAATGCCATCACCGCACCCGGTGAAACATTCGAAATCATCGTTAAAGAATTTAACTTGAAACAAGCCTTAATGCCCATTGCCTTACTCATGGGTTTGGCAGTGGTTTCCGGGTTTGTGCTTCAGGATTTAATTGCAGATATGCAATGGGAACAAATTGAAAAAAGCATCGAAGGGAATGCGCAGATTTCTGAAGAGCAAAAAGATGAAATACTTTCAAACCAATACGATAGGGTTTATTCAGGAACAGGTATGAGCGCCATTTTTACTTATGTAAGTATGGCAATTTCTTGGCCCATGCGGATCGCCTTTTGGTCTCTGTTTGCCATGCTGACTGCTAATTTATTTTTAGGGGGCGGGGGAAAATTTGGTCAAATATTTACATTAAGTGCATTTGCTTATATGCCATCGGTTATTGAATATATTATCAAAACACCTATTCAGTATCTTTCTGACAATATGATGATTTTTACGGGATTGGGTGCCTTGGGAATTGGTGAACAGGGAGATTTCATTAACAGTTTTCTCGCAGGTTTGGATATCTTTGCTTTCTGGCGTGTATTCCTCATGGCTGTTGGGATTGGTATTATTTATAATAAAACGACCAAAACATCATTAACCGTTATGACGGGTTTATGGATATTCGGTTTGGTCGTATTCGCGGGAATTGGCGCAGCTGTTTCAGGCATGTTTGGATAAGAAAGGACTTAACAATTATTAAACGACTATTATTTATGATCCCTTTTACCATTGGGATTAGTCAATCCTATTCTCTGGGGGAAGCGATTGAAATTGCTTTAGAGAACAAGGAAGCGTTGAAAACATCGGCATTGGATTTACAATCATCCAGACAAGGTGTTAAAGGCTCTTACAGTAGGATTTTGCCCTCACTCCGATTTTCGGGAAACATGAGCGAGTCTCGGTTCCCCGTACAGACCGGAGGTTATAATGAAACCACCGGGGAAATTACCTTAGACAAGATTAGCAGCCTAACAAGCTCATCTTCCAGTATTTCTCTTTCGCAGAATATTTATGATGGTGGTGTGTGGTGGAATACCATACGTCAGGCTAAAAACAGTTTTCGTATCGCAGAACAGTTTGACCGTCAGGTGATCACCAATATTATTCGAAACGTACATTCAGCCTATTTCAATTATCTCAAGGCTTCGCAGTTACTCGATGTAGCTCGATCTAATCTCATGAGTTCACAACAGCAGTTAGCATTGGCGGAACAAAAATATGAATTAGGTTCAGCGAAAAAAACAGATCTATTAAAAGCAGAAGTACGGTTTGGTCAGGCGAGAGTAGATGTAATTAATAATGATGCAATGCTCCAAAATGCATACCGTACCTTGAAAAATGCCATGGGGTTAATAGGGACAGATCGAGATTTTTCTGTCGAAGAAGTGGAAACGCCCTTGGAAATCATTCCTGAATTTGATACTGGGTTTGAACTGATTCAAAAATTTAATCCAAGCGTTAAAGCGAAGCAATATCAAATCACAAGCGCAGAACTTAGTGCAAAAATTGCCAAAGGATCTCGTTTGCCTACCATTAGCGCAAATGCCAGTTATTCCGGCAGTGCAGAAAATCTCGGCGATGCAATTACCAACAGTTTTAATGATCAAAAACGAATGAATACGGGAGTGTCCATTTCTGTTCCAATATTTTCAGGAAATAGTATCAGCACTCGAATTCAACAGGCGAAGATTGCTGTGGATAAACAAGAATCGGAATATTTGACCCAACTACAAGATCTATCCGTCCAATTGCAAAGTATGGTTGATCAATTGAATAATTACCAGGAAATTATCCCAATCAATGAAACTGTTCTCATTTCTGCAGAGGAAGATTTAAAACTGGCGCAGGTGAGATATACCCAAGGATCCACAATTATTTTAGAAGTGTTGGATGCGCAGGTTTCGGTAGTACGAGCGAGGTCATCTCTGATTCGTTCAAAATATGACGCTTATATTGAACAAGCAAATTTAAAAGCCCTTTTGGGAACACTGGATACAAATAAATAAATTAGAGGAGAAAACAGTGGCTAAGAAAAAATTAACTAAAAAGAAAAAATGGCTCATCTTTGGCGGCGGCGGCGTATTACTCGCCATACTAATTGCAGCAAGTCTGGGTAAAAAAGATGATGATGCCATCAAAGTGGAAACGGAAAAAATTGTTCGACAAACAATCATTCATAAAGTGAATGCAAGTGGAAAGATCCAGCCGGAAACAGAAGTAAAAATCAGTGCCACTTCATCGGCGTGGATTGATTCGATTACGGTAGAGGAAGGGGATCATGTAAAAAAAGGTCAGCATTTAATTACGCTGGATCGGAAACAATTATTGTCAAATTATAATTCGGCAGCATCTTCTGTCCGATCTGCAAAAGCACGGTTAAAGCAAGAATTGGCCAGTAAGAAACGCGTAGAATCCATGTACGAACAAAATTTAGCATCAGACCAGGAATTGGAGGCGATCCAAGCATCGTACGAAATTGCAAATAGTTCCTTGGCGCAAGCAAAATCCAGCCTCGAATCAAGAGAAGATGATTTGAACAAAGCACGGATTGTGTCACCTCAAGATGGCATTGTTACAGCAGTCAATAAAGAAGTAGGCGAAATGGCAGTGGGCGGAATGTTCCAGGCAGAAGTGCTCATGATTATCGCCGACTTGAATCGGATGGAAGTCATCGTTGATGTGAATGAAAATGATGTTGTTTCAGTCTCCCAAGGGGACACAACAGAAATTGAAATTGATGCGTTTCAGGATACGATTTTTTATGGTATTGTGAGTGAAATCGCTCATATGGCTCGCACATCATCTGTAGGATCTGCAGAGCAGGTAACCAATTTTGAAGTCAAAATTCGGATGATACAAGTGCCGGACGGGATTCGTCCCGGTATGAGTGCCACCGCCAATATTATAACGGATAAAAAAGATAATGTGTTGGCCATACCAATCCAGAGCTTAACCGTTCGTCCAGAAGGATCGGAAAAATTATCATTCGGCAAAGGTAAGCGCTCGGGTAAAAAAGAAGATGTAAAAAAATCAAAGGCGAAAAAAATGGAAGAGTTGGTATTTGTCATTTCGGATAAACCTGGAGGTGTGCTACGAAATGGTGTTGTGTCTGAATTGGATGACAAAAAAGGTAAAAAGAAAAAAGCACCCAAAGATGGAAAAGTGGTTCATATCCGACCTGTTAAAGTGGGGATTTCTTCTGAAACCCATTATGAAGTCTTGAATGGCCTTTCCGTTGGGGATGAGGTTGTCACTGGTTCTTATCGTGCTATCAGTAAAGATTTGGCTCATAATAAGGCGGTAACCACAGATAAAGATGGTGACGATAAGAAAAAAGGATTTAAGATTCAAATTGGTGGCTCTAAAAGTGAACCCGAAGATTCGGATTCAAAGCAATAATTATGGCTGATCTAATTTCATTAAAAGAGATTAAACGCCATTATGATGTGGGCGGGGAATTAGTCCGTGCATTGGATGGGATTGACTTGACCATAAATCATAATGAATATATTTCTATCATGGGCCCATCGGGCTCGGGGAAATCCACATTGATGAATATGATCGGTTGTCTGGATACACCAACAGAAGGTGTCTATGAATTTGAGGGCGAACTCGTCCATGAAATGGATGATAATCAATTGGCATCTATTCGGAATCGAAAAATTGGATTTGTATTCCAAACGTTTAATTTACTTCCGAAAGCTACCGCCCTTCGAAATGTAGAAGTCCCGTTAATTTATGCAAATATGGCTAAGAATGACAGAATCGAAAAAGCCAAGAAAGCGCTCATTGCCGTAGGATTAGAAGAACGAATGCACCATAAACCGAACGAACTTTCAGGTGGACAGCGTCAACGGGTTGCCATTGCCCGGGCCTTGGTGAATGATCCATCTATTATTTTAGCAGATGAACCTACTGGGAACTTGGATTCTAAAAGTGGTATTGAAATTATGAAAATTTTGGACAAACTCCATCATGCGGGAAATACGATTATTTTGGTGACTCACGAAGAATATATTGCAGAACATGCGGACAGAACCATTAACCTTTTTGATGGTAAGATCAAAGAAGATCGTCAAACAAAAAAAAGAAAACGGGTAGTGACTTGATTTCGCTTTTTTGGGAGAATTTGCGCATATCCCTGGGTTCAATATTTGGGAACAAATCTCGTTCAATTTTAACCGCCCTTGGTATTGTAATTGGTGTTTTATCGGTGACGTTGATGGGCACCCTTATTTCTGGATTAGATCGTACCTTTGAAAAAAGTATGTCTTTCCTTGCCCGAGATGTTTTGATTATCAGTCGAATGGATTGGTTTGGTGGTGATATGGATTGGTGGGAGTTGAGAAATCGTCCCCGCATTAAAGAAGATTATGTGGAACAACTTCGGGAGAAATCTCAATTTGTTGCGGCGGTTGCGCCAATGGCAGAGCGGGGGGGGAGTATTATTCGAGGCGACAAACGAATTGATACTCGATTTTTTGGGACTACGCCGGAATATATGGCAACAAACGAATCGGCAGACGTGATAACAGGGCGATATTTTACTGACGGGGAAAATCGATCGGGTGCTCGAGTAATGGTCATTGGTGGGGATGTGGCTGATGCCCTATTCCCAGATGAAGACCCCATTGATAAATATGTTAAAATTGGTTCACATAAATTTCGAGTGGTTGGTATACTTAAAAAGCAGGGAAAATTTATGGGAATGTTCAGTTTGGATAATCAAGCTGTCTTGCCATTTGGCACCTATCAACGCTTATTTTCTCGTCGAGGATGGATGAATGTGAGAGTCAAGGTGAATACGGATAATTATGATGAAGCGAAAGAAGAAATCTATGGCGTTATGCGACAACTTCGTGGCCTAAAACCGCTGGAAAAAGATGATTTTGCCATCAATCAATCCGCCACCATGGAAGCACAATATAAAGCAATTAAATTGGCAATCGGTGGCACAGGTTTATTTATTACGGCACTATCGTTGATTGTAGGTGGAATCGGCATCATGAATATTATGTTTGTATCGGTTAAAGAACGAACGAAAGAGATTGGTGTCCGGAAAGCATTGGGCGCAACACAGTCCATGATTTTAGGACAATTCCTCATGGAGGCAGTTTTAATTTGTCTTATTGCCGGATTGGTAGGGATGGGATTGGCCGGGGGATTGAGTCTCCTTATTAACCAGTTTTTCCCCTCATCAATGCCAGTGGGATTGGCCATTGGATCCATTATTCTCAGCGTTGTAATAGGTATTGTATCCGGATTGGTTCCTTCTTATCAAGCAGCTCGATTAGATCCCATTGATGCACTGCGATACGAGTGATGGCCAAGCAATCACATTTAAAAAATACGATTAAAGAAAGTTTTCGAATGGCCATCGAATCCATTCGTCAAAACAAACTTCGATCGATTCTGACTTTACTCGGTATCAGTATTGGTGTATTCTCCGTGATTGGTGTAATGACTGCCATCCGAACCTTGGAATCTTCTGTGAATTCACAACTCGATATTTTTGGTACCAATACTTTTATGATTCAAAAATCACCTGCTATACAAATTCATGGGGGGGGGGATAATAATAAAATCCGGAAACGGAAAAACATTCGATATTCCCATTATGAAGAACTAAAGCAACGTGCAAAATTACCACGGCAGGTCAGTGTGGTAGATGGGACCGGTGAAAGAAATATTCAGTATAAAGATAAACGGTTAAAGAAAACGGCAGAGTTGTCAGGTGTGGATGAGTGGGGCTTGCGTTCGTTTAAAACGTATCTGGCGGATGGACGAAATTTTTTGGAAGATGATATTCGCTTTTATCGCAGCGTTACCATCCTTGGGCCAGATTTGGCTGATATCCTGTTTCCCTTTGAAGATCCCATTGGGAAGGTCATTCAAATTAAAGGACTGGATTATACAGTCATTGGTATTACAGAACGAAAAGGACAAGCTTTCGGGCAAAGTCAAGATTATTTTGTTATGATTCCTATCTCAGTTTATATCCAGCGGTTTTCCAATCGATGGACATCCTTAGCTATCAATGTTGAAGCAGAATCGACTG
>JAPYOT010000011.1 GCA_029938045.1 Fidelibacterota bacterium
CACTACCCTGTATATGGCAATTTGCACATTCAGGTGTCAATATTTCTTTCTGAATTACTTCCCAAGTTTCTGAGGTATCACCTGCTTTTTCTGAGCAGGCAACCAAAAGGAGAAGTGGGGAGATTAATTTAGTCAGGTATTTCATCTTTTGGAGGATATCTATCCGGTGGGAGTTTACGGAATTACTCAAAAAAAAGAAGGCCCCAAATTGAAGCCTTCTTAATCGTTCATTTATCAGGATCTTACATCAGGAACAACAGGTAACAATCATAGCAGCGCATACTTTATAAGGATCCATATTAGCCGAGGGTCGCCGGTCTTCTAAATATCCATAACCATCATTTGCCGTAGCCATGGGGATGCGAATAGATGCACCTCGATCGCTCACACCAAATCGAAAATCATGAATCGAGCATGTTTCATGCAATCCTGTCAGTCGCTCTTCATTGTGCGCGCCATAAACAGCAATATGATCTTCGTGTTTTTTACCCAATTCCTCACATGCCTTTTCAATGATTTTTAATCCACCATTTGAACGCATTGATTTCGTACTGAAATTGGTGTGTGCTCCGGCCCCGTTCCAATCACCGGAAACAGGTTTGGGGTGAAGTGTTGCATTCACACCATATTCTTCCGCAATCCGGTATAAAATCCATCGTGAGAGCCAAAGCTGATCAGATACGTCTAAGGGACCTAAGGGTCCAACTTGAAATTCCCATTGCCCCGGCATAACCTCTGCATTAATACCAGAAAAGCCAATCCCAGCTTGCACACATGCATCCATGTGATCTTCAACAATATCCCGACCAAATACTTCATCGGCACCAACGCCACAATAAAATGGACCTTGGGGTGCCGGATAGCCACCCTCTGGCCAACCCAGGGGAGAACGACCCTGAAAAAATGTATATTCCTGCTCGATACCAAACCAGGCTTCTTCCTCTTTATATTTTTCTGAAATTTCTACCAATTGGGCTCTCGTATTGGATACATGAACGGAACCATCCGCATTTCGAACTTCATTCATGACTAAAATATTGTCACCCCCACGAATCGGATCCGGAACAAAATAGATCGGTTTCAACATGCAGTCGCTATTTTTCCCTTCTGCCTGCATCGTGCTGGACCCGTCAAACCCCCATTCAGGAATTTCATTTAAATTGTTAACCGGCCCATCAAATACTTTTGTTTTAGATCGCAGTTTAGCCGTCGGTTTGTGTCCATCAATCCAAATGTACTCAGCTTTAATTAATCCCATTTTTACCTCAATGTAAATTTATTATTGTTAATTGTCTATTTTTCTTATAATTATTAAGCATTGTTGATAATATTCAGATATTATCATTGTATAATATACATTATTACTAAATACATGCCATAGCTATTTCTTCTGTAAATATTAATATTTATAAATTATGCATTTCTGAAAGTGGTTTTAAATCGATATCAGTTGATTCTTTATAAGAGGAGAGAACAACGCTTGATTGTGTTCGAGAAACACCTGGCCAATTTTGAATTTCATATAGCAAATCTTCTAATGCTTGGGAATTTTTAACCCTGATTTTTAATATATGGGAACCACTACCCGTAATTGAATGACATTCCATAACTCCAACGCATCCTTTAGCTTTTTGAATAAAATCCTTATAATGATCTGAATGTTCACTCACAATAAACACATATGCCGTCACATCCAATCCTACATTTTTATGGTTTAAAATAGCTGAAAATCGTTTAATTAGCCCTTTTTCTATAAGTTTTTTTATTCTTTCTCCTACGGCGGGAATAGATAAATCAACTTCTTTTGCAATATCGCTTGCTGTAGAACGTCCATTTTTTTGTAGAATTTCCATAATTTTTATATCTCGAATGTCAACCATAGTCTTTTCCCTATATTTTTATTAATATTAAAGTTAAAACATAAATAATTTCTTAAAAAGTGTGGAATTACTTATTTAATTATTGATTTTACAAAATCAATAATTATAATAGTTTAGTCTATAATTAATATCTAACAGAAATCCCGAACGCAAATACTAAGCCTCCGGGACCATAGGTGTATGAATTTATATCAATTAAAATATCATCAATTTCATAAGATAAGCCTATTCCCATATCCGCGAATAAGTTATTAACAAATGATACATCCGTCATTTGGCCTGATTTTTTTGTTGAAGTACCGCCTTTTATCATTAATCCATTTCTTAAATGAAAAAGGCCAGAAAGCGTCATGGTTGATGTTTTATTATAGATAGGGTATATGTAATCCATTTCAAGCTCAAGAGGGGTTTTTGGTATTTTACTTTTAAAAGATGCTACAATTAACGATGGTAATTCCTCATTGGTTTCTGCATATGAATTAAAAACCACGCCTGTGTTTTCTAACGTGAGGCCCATGGTACCTATCTGAGATTTAAAAACAATCCCAGGAGAGAATGTAAACGCTTTGGCATTTTTATGTTCAACCTGACTCAAAAAAAGACCGGAGTTAATCCCCACAATGAATCGACCAGAATTTGATGGTTTTGCAACCATAACCTGAACATGAATATCTCCTGCAGAATAATCGCCTGTGGTTTGATTGTTCACATCCCTACCTTCAAAAATGCCATAATTAAGCCTGCTGATTTTTAATCCAACGCGATGTCCGTTTATTTTCCCATTGGTCAAAAGAGATTGGCCGTTGATTCCGGCGGGGTATTTAACCAAATTAATTTTAAAATATCGAGTTGAATCGGGTAGCATGGCACCATTGCGAAATCCATTATTAGTTGAAATTAAATATCCGCCGCCGGCAAAACCAACCGTTTGTCCAAAAGTCCAGCTATTCAAACCTGGAAATGATGATTGCCCAAACACACCGCTCACAAATAAAACAATACTTAGAATTCGAATCATAATAGAGAAACTGGGTTTACATCCACAATAAGACGAACATTTCCGGGTAGTTTGAACGTATCTTTATGATTAACTATCTTTTTAAAATGCAGGTGGAGTTTGGTGCCATTGGGATCCATTTCTTTTTTGGACTTAATCACAATTTGCATACGGAATTGATTCCGCAGTCGTTCCCGATAGCAAAAGGCCGGCCCCAACAGAATCATACCTTTGGGTAATTGCTTAAACTTTCTTCCTAAAATCACGCTTGCTTTTTCAACGGATTTTCTATTTTTCCCTGATATTTCCAATCGAACCATCCAGCTAAACGGGGGATAGTCCAAGGCCTGTCGCTCATCCAGGCAAATATTATAATATTTTTTTAAATCCAGTTGTGTGGCACATTTAATAACTGCATTCTCCGGGCTATACGTTTGAACAACAACTTCTCCCGGGATTCTCCCTCTACCGGACCGGCCTGCGGCTTGGTATATCAATTGAAAAACACGCTCACCAGCTCTAAAATCAGGCAGGTGTAATCCTGTATCTCCATTTATAATACCCACCAATGTCGCGTTAGCAAAATCCAACCCTTTCGCTATCATTTGGGTCCCCAATAAAACATTGATTTCTCCATCAGAAAATCTTTGCAATATTTCTGCAATATTTTTTCCCGATTTCGTTGTATCAGCATCAAGCCGTTCTATGATTGCCTCTGGAAATTGATTCGTTAATTCTTCTTCAACTTTTTGTGTCCCAACACCTGATAGTTGTAAAGAAAAGCTTTGACAATCCTTACACTGTGTGGGCAGTTGTTTTTTTATATGATTACAAAAATGACATTGAAGAAATTCCCCTGATTTATGATAGGTTAGAGCCACCTGACAATGGGGGCATGTTTCAACTTCGCCACAATCTTTACATCGCAAAACAGGGGAAAACCCTCGACGGTTGTGGAGTAAAATCACTTGTTCTTTTTTTTTGATTCGATCTAAAATTTTTTCTAATAAAATCCGTGAAAAAACAGCGCCGTACACATTTGTTTCTTCCGATTCTTTTATCATATCCACTACATGAACATGGGGATATTTTGCGCCACCAAACCGCTCTGGGAGATGAATATATTTAAATTTGCCGTGGATATAGTTATAATAAGATTCAAGGCTTGGAGTGGCGCTGGCTAATACAACGGTGGCATTATGGATTTTTCCCCGCATAAGGGATACGTCTCTTGCATGATATCGTGGGGCAGGCGATTCTTGTTTGTAGGAATTTTCCTGTTCCTCGTCCACCACAATTAATCCCAAATTTTTTAGGGGCGAAAACACAGCCGAACGAGCTCCTATCACAACCTTATAATCTCCTGCGCAAATCCGTTTCCAAGTCCAAGCCCGGGCAGATTGATTTAATTTTGAATGCCACATAGCTACTTTGTCACCAAATACCGATTTGAATCGACCAGAAATTTGGGGTGTTAAAGCAATTTCCGGGAGAAGCATAATAACTGTTTTCCCCTGATTGATGGCATGTCGTGCTGCCTCAATATATATTTCTGTTTTCCCGCTTCCGGTTACACCGTGAAGCAGAAATGGGTTAAATTCATCTTTATTCATAGAAGTACAGATTTTATCCACTGCGGAATTTTGATAATCTGTAAATCGGATTTTTTTATGCATTGGCTTAAAAGAAAAACCTGTCAAATCTGGAATGATGGGTTCGCGTTTTATTACGACTAGATTTTTTTCAGATAGTTTCTTACACACATCAGTTGGGTTAGAAGCCAAATCATTCAAAGTTTGAATAGCCACAAAATCATCCATGGCCTTTAAATGGTTTAAAATAGAGATTTGTGCTTTTGCATTCTTTGGTAGATCAGATTCCTCTTTTGTTGATTTTACCAAAATTTGTGTTTGAGGTTTATATCGTGTTGATAAATTTGCTGGTAGCGTTGTCTTTGCAGCAATTCCAACCGGTGTATTGTAATAATCTGCGAGCCAGTTAATCAGTTTCCATAAATGGCGATCCAAAACTGTCTGATCATCAACCAGAGATTCAATTGGACGAATGCGCCCTTTAAACCCAGACACCTTTTTTAAACCAATCACAATCCCTTGGGCTTTTCGCCGGCCAAGGGTGACATTTACCCGAACGCCCACTTGCACTTTCCCCAATATTGATTCAGGAATTTCATAGGAAAAAGTTTGGTAACTGGAGATCGGAAATGAAACGTCAGCAAACATAGACAATGAAAATACCGGCAGGATTTATCTCCCGGCAACCAATAGTTTGCTTATCGGTCAATAAAATCCTGGTAGGCATTTTGAAGATATGCACGCCCTTTATTCAACAGATGATTGTTTGTTGAATCAGAAATGTCATCATTAAAATAAGTGACTGTTTTTAATTCGTGATCATAAACAAGTGATTGCTGTTCTTCGATCCACCCGAAACCATGATTAAATGTGTAAAATGCTGACCCGGAAGATCCCGCCAATAAATTCCGCGAAAATCCAAATCCGGCCGTATCCAGGTTAAATTGGTCCAAAATTGTTTTGGCCAGATCGGTTTGGCTTCCAACATCTGAAAAAACTTTACCCCGCCATTCTTTTTTCAATGGTTTGCCATAAATGAATAGAGGAATCCCATGCCTTCTTGGATACCAATTGATTGCATCTCCTACACGAAAACCATGATCAGCAATAAAAATAAATATGGTATTATTATAGTAGGGTTCTTTTGAAATATCAGACATAAAGTCTCCCAATGAGCGATCCAAATAAATAACGGAATTTTTATATAACGTCTGCCGATCATTTCCTTTAAAGACAGGTGCCATGGGGACATCAAATGGTTCATGGCTGGACAAAGTGAGAATGGTTGAAAAGAATGGTTCCCTCATCTGTTTTATTTCACTTAAAGCGCGATTAAAAACCACATGATCGTGAGCGCCCCATTTCGAGTTCATATTTTTTTGTTCAAAATTGTTTTTATCAATAATATGGTTAAATCCCGCATTTAAAAGATATGATTTCATATTCGCAAATTCCGATTCGCCGCCATAAATAAATGATGTTTCATAGCCGATTTGTTTAAATCTCTTGGGTAAAAAGGAAAGGGTTCTAGATTTGTCTGGCTGCTTGACCACCGAAAGCAGGGGTAAGGATGGATAACCGCTTAATATAGATACGATACCCCGGTCCGTCCGTTTTTCAGATCCATAAATATTATTGAACAAAAGCCCATTTGAAATAAGACCATCCATATTGACTGTAAATTGATTTTTGCTACCCATTTTTTTAAACATTTCTGAGGCCATACTTTCAAGGATGAGCAAAACAATATTATGATTATTACCTGTGAATATTTTGGGAAATGAATTTTTATTTTCTACTGTTTTTACCAATACTTCTATTTCATCTTTGGTAAAAAATTTATATGGATTTTTATGTACTTCCCGAGAATAACTGTAAATTAGATTCCAGACTGTATTCACCGCTGCTGCATTCAATGTTGGATTCGTAGAATAATGTGCAAAACTTTGATTGATGGGCGCTTGTTGAAATCCGCCCCTAAGACAAACTCCAAACAAAAATATACTTAAAATTGCTCCACTACTATTTCTGACTATCCATTTATTATCCAACTCAGAAGTTGCATCTACTATATTTTGGCATCTATTCGCAATTCGCAAACCCCACTTCAAAAATACTAAAGTATAAATAGAATAAATTCCAAATAATAACCACAGGGGAGAATTCAAAGATGAGGCCCATGACTCTTTTGGAAATTGTATATAACTCACAACATTCCGATTCATTTTGTAACCCCATTCATGATATATTTCCAGACCAACAACCAACCCAAATGCTAAAATTGGAATGAAGGATAAAAAATATATTTTATGGAATAATTTAAATTGTCTGATGGGAATGAATAAGTGAATAATCCACAATAAAAACAGGGGAGATATGAGATAACATACGGTTGAAATATCTAACCTAATTGCCCGAAAAAAAGGTTCCAGTAATTGGGAAAAAGAAAGGCCTGAGTTATCCATATTATAAAATAAAAACAATAGACGCTCTATTGCAAAAAAGCTCATCCAAAATAGAAAGAGGGGGGCGAAGTATTTTAATGCACGTTTAAACATATAGATGGAATCTACTCAAAAAAAAGCCCCAACCGAATAGTAACCGGCAGGGGCTTCATTTTTTATTTGTGACTTAAGCCTATGCTTGGATGACGTAAACTTTAACTTCCTGATTTAATCCTTTTGTGATCTTCACTGGAATGTCATAAATCCCTAGTGCTTTAATTGGTTCTTCCAAAAGAATTGCATGACGATCAATTTCAATTCCTTTTTCAATCAAGGCTTCATGAATATTCTGACTGGTAACAGAACCAAATAAACGATCTTCTCCACCTACTTCAACTTCGATTGTAATTTCGATTTTTTTCAGATTGTTCATCAAATCTTCATACGCTTTTGCTTCTCGCATAGCACGCGCTTTTGCAACTTTTTTCTTTTCATCTGCTAAAGAACGGTTACGCTTTGACGAGCGGACTGCCAGGCCACGGGGAAATAAGTAATTCCGCGCATAACCAGGTTTCACAATTAAAATATCACCGGAGGCACCAAGGGTATCAACGTCTTTTAATAGAATGATTTCCATGATTAACTCTCAGTACTAATATTGGTGTAAGGCATTAATGCAATATTGCGCGCCTGTTTTATGGCGCGGACAAGTTTCCTGTGCATTTTTGAACTGGTACCAGTCACACGTCTGGGCATGATTTTCCCCTGATCATTGACAAACCGTCTCAACAATTTTACATCTTTATAATCAACTTCTTTAATGCTATTTTCTTTAAAATAACAGAATTTTCTTCTACTTTGAAATGCCATAATTTACTCCTGAACTTCTTCTTTTTCTTCAACTTCAACCGTTTCTTCGACTTTTTCCTCGACTGTCTCTGAAATTTCTTCTTCTACAGATTCCTTTTCAATAGACGCCTCCTCTTTAACAACCTCATCCCCTGTCTCCCCTGATTCTTCAGCGACTACTTCCTTGGTTTCTTCTTCTGGTTTTTGTTCTTCCAGTTTTTCAGAACCACTATCGGAGGATGCAACTGCTTCCTTTGATTCATCAACAATTTCATCTTCTTTTTGCACTTCCGGTCGTGTGTCTAACACAACGGTTTGATTCCGAAGAATTGGTTTTTCTAGAATCATAAATCTCTGGAATTGGTTTAAGTTTTCAACAGTTTCAGTTTCAAAATGCAATAGAATAAACGAACCGTATTTATGTTTTTGAATGGCATAAGCCAATCGTTTCTTTCCCCATAATCGGTGATTTATTATTGAAAAACCGTATTCCCCCATTTTATCCGTTACCGTCTTCATTACTTCATCAAGACGATCTTGTTCAAAGTTTGGGTTTACGATATAGAGGCTTTCGTAATATCTCATAAAATACTCCTATTTTATTGTGCAATCAATGGTGCAATCACCAGTGAAACCACAGACATAAGTTTAATTAAAATATTCAAGGATGGGCCAGATGTATCTTTAAATGGATCGCCGACGGTATCTCCTACAACAGCTGCTTTATGAGCATCGGATCCTTTTCCAACCGATTGTCCATTTATTTCAACTCCTTCTTCAATCATTTTTTTCGCATTATCCCATGCGCCACCGGCATTTGATTGGAAAATAGCCATCAGCACACCTGAGACCGTCACGCCAGCCAAAAGACCGCCTAGCGTTTCAGCGCCAAAAATGAAACCAACAGCTACGGGAGAAGTAATGGCAAGAATGCCAGGAAGTACCATTTCCTTAATAGCAGATTGGGTCGAAATTTCTATACATCGTTCATGATCGGCTTTGGTTAATCCCAATTCATATATGCTTCTATCATCATCTGACCATGTGGACGCATCCCCTTTGCCCAGTACGACAAGCGCGGCTTTTAACTCCGGGATATCTCTAAATTGACGTCGGACTTCTTCAATCATAGACATGGCCGCACGACCCACAGCACCCATTGCCATGGATGAAAAAAGGAAGGGCAACATTCCACCAACAAATAATCCGGCCATAACCTGTGGATTAGAAATATCAATACTTTTGATTCCTGTTTGAACCATGAAAGCCGCGAATAAGGCTAAGGCCGTTAAGGCCGCAGATCCAATGGCAAATCCTTTTCCGATTGCGGCAGTCGTATTTCCAACTGCATCAAGTTTATCGGTTCTTTCGCGAACCTCAGAAGGAAGTTCTGCCATTTCAGCAATTCCACCAGCATTATCAGAAATGGGGCCATAAGCATCTACCGCCAATTGAATACCCGTATTTGCCAGCATACCAAGTGCAGCCATTGCAATTCCATAAAGTCCTGCAAAATGATGGGCGCCCATTATAGCCGCAGCTAATATTAAAATCGGAATAGCAGTAGATTGCATCCCCACACCTAATCCGGCGATAATATTCGTAGCGGCTCCTGTGGCTGATTGATCAGTTATAGATTTAACCGGAGACGTTCCTGTGCCTGTGTAATGTTCAGTAATCAAACCAATCCCTAAACCGGAAACAAGACCGATAACGGTGGCATAAAAAACACCCATACTCGTAAAGGTTACACCGCCTTGAACAAAATCTGCAGGCAAAAATTCCTGAATTAAGAAGTAAATGGCTGCCACCATAATCACTGAACTGCCAAACTCCCCACGGTTAAGGGCTTTTTGTGGATCACCGCCTTCTTTCACAGAAACCATAAAAGTGCCAATAATCGAAACGACAATGCCCGCTGCTGCTATTAATAATGGAAGCAGAACGAAGTTGAAGTCAAATCCACCCATGACTAAAACACTTGCACCGAGAACCATCGATCCAACAATAGAGCCAACATAGGATTCAAAAAGGTCCGCGCCCATACCAGCCACATCTCCCACGTTATCACCTACATTATCAGCGATTGTTGCGGGGTTTAATGGGTGATCTTCCGGTATTCCAGCTTCAACTTTCCCTACAAGATCTGCGCCAACATCCGCTGCTTTTGTATAAATACCACCACCAACACGGGCAAAAAGTGCAATAGATGATGCTCCCAGAGAAAACCCTGAGATTACATTCAAAACTGTTTTCATGGAATCATAATCACTCCCATAATAACCCGTATAAAAAATAAATAATCCACCCAGCCCTAAAACGCCAAGGCCAACGACACTCATTCCCATAACAGATCCGCCCGTAAAAGCCACATTCAATGCAGAAGCCAAGCTCGTTCTGGCCGCATTTGTTGTACGATTATTCGCTTTAGTGGCTACCTTCATTCCAAGGAATCCTGCTAAACCAGAAGTAACAGCACCCACAACAAATGAGAGTGAAATTAAAGCGCTTGAATCTGCTCTGCCTGAATTTGCCAATCCAAGAAGAACGGCAACTGCAACAACAAAAATAGCAAGAACGCGATATTCCGCTTTTAAAAAAGCCATGGCGCCATCGGCAATACTTGCACCAATAGATTTCATACGGTCGGTGCCTTCATCCTGACTGGAAATCCAGCTTGTTTTCCAGAATGAATAGATCATGGCTAATACAGCCGCACCAATTATAAAAATATAGTTAGAATTCATGAATTTAATGTCTCCTCAATTATGAATTAAAATGATTCATGGTACGATTTAAACCATGCACTAACAGATTTTCCAAAGCATCCGCACCACGGTTAACCATGGCCTCCGCATTTGCTTTATCTTTTGATCGAAATGGTTTCAAAACAAATTTTTCCGCCGGACGCATATTTTCATCAGTCCCTATTCCCAAACGAATCCTCGGAAACTGATCTGAGCTCAGTTGATAAATGATATTTTCCATTCCACGATGGCACCCATCTCCGCCCTTGGGTCGAATGCGAATAGTCCCCAATGGTAAATCTACATCGTCTACTACAACATGAATATCCGATGACAAAAGATCCCAGCGATTCGCCAC
Organism: Fidelibacterota bacterium; assembly: GCA_029938045.1. Taxonomy (GTDB): domain Bacteria; phylum Fidelibacterota; class Marinisomatia; order Marinisomatales; family TCS55; genus TCS55. Next base: position 10,868 of record JAPYOT010000011.1, read on the forward strand.
ATCCTTTACCGCAATACCACTGAGATTCATGCCTGTGGTTGGTTTGATCATTAACACTTCCCGTCTTTGATGTTGTGCAAATACAAAGGGGCCTTTCCCCGGTTTGTAGGACAATTTTTGTCGACTGACCAATTCATCCACCACCCAAAAGCCTGCATTATGTTTTGTATTTGCATATTGATCACCGGGATTCCCTAAGCCAATAATGGCAATCATGATTCCTTGGAGGTTTCCCCCTGATCTGCATCATCACTGGAATCTTTTTTGCTATCAGTATCTCCGTCTGCTGCTTCACCTTCAGCCTGTTCACTGTCTTCGCCCTCAACGCCTTCTTCACCCTCAACTAATTCAGGTTCGGGTTCAACTTCAGCTTTTGGCGGATTACAGGTAACAATGGTTGTATCCTCTGGGGATACTAAAGAAACATCCGCCGGCAAAACAAGATCTGCAGCTGTCATTGCACTATTTAATTCTAATGTGGATATATCTGCCATAAGATTTTCAGGTACATCCGTAGGTAAACATTCAATTTCAATGGTGCTGGTTGCTTGGGTTATAAGCCCACCTTCACTAGCGCCTATCGATTCTCCTTCCAATACAATTGGAATTGAAACAGTCATCTTTTCATCTCGACGGACACGCATTAAATCAACATGTATCACTTCTTCGGTTACTGGATGATATTGCGCATGTTTAATCATGGTAAAAACAGTTTCTCCATTGATATCGCATTCAAACACACGCTGACCCGATTTCACTGCATGAAGGAAATCTTTTTTATCAATAGCCAGATTTTGGTTCGGTTCACCATGATAATAATAATTTGCAGGGATTTTCCCATTTCTTCTTATTTTACGCACTGAACCTGTTCCGATTTCAGATCGTTCCTCAGTTGGGAGTTTATAGTAGGAAGCCATTTTTCTTACCTCTAATTAAAATTCGAAAAGGGCGCTAACCGACTCACCTTCATATACTCGACGAATCGCTTCTCCAAAAACCTGCGCCACACTTACAATTTCCATATTATCTAATTTTTTATTTTCTGGGATAGATACAGTATCTGTCACAATTAATTTCTTTATTGCCGATTCTTTAATCCGTTCAATTGCCGGACCAGATAAAAGTGCATGTGTTGCGACAGCCGTCACGCTCTTTGCCCCATTATCTTTTGCCGCATTTGCTGCATTTACTGTCGTACCCGCTGTATCAATCATATCATCAATGATGAGAACATCTTTATCTTTTAAATCTCCAATCAAGTGCATGACTTCAGCCTTATTCGGTGCATAACGGCGTTTATCAATTAATGCAAAATACATCCCTAATCTTTTTGCATATGCTTGGCTCATTCGCGCTGAACCTACATCCGGAGCCAATACAGTTGATTTTTTAGGATCAAGCCCTAAATTGTTAATTGCGTCCATTAAAACCATTCGACTGTATAAGTGATCAAATGGTATGGTAGCAAACCCTTGAATCTGGGTCGAATGTAAATCCATGGTTATGATTCGATTGGCGCCCGTTGCAGTCATAAGATCAACCATCACCCTTGATGAAATTGGCACCCGAGGATTGTCTTTTCGATCCTGCCGGCCATACCCAAAATATGGGACTACCGCCGTCACCGTATTGGCAGATGCACGGACGGCTGCATCAATGATCAAAACCAACTCCAGTATGTTTTCTGCAGGACTATTCGTTGGTTGAATGATGAATACATCACGACCGCGGATGTTTTCTTCAAACTTAATCCATAGCTCACCATCAGAAAAAGTTTTGATGGATAATATGCCCAGTTCTATCCCCAAAGAATCGGCAATTTTTTGAGCCAAAACCGGATTACTCCGACCCGAAAATATTTTTAGATTTTTATCCATAATGTTTCTGCTGGGGCGCAGGGACTCGAACCCCGACTGCCTGGACCAAAACCAGGTGTCCTACCGTTAGACGACGCCCCAATACTTATTTTGCATTGAGTGGTGTGATCCAAAAAGGAGGGTTATGTGGGGTTAGCCAGAATGGTCTGATGTGCTGGGTGGAAAAATAACTCAGCTTCTTTTGCAGAAGCGTCTTCGTCAAAAATCCCATACACAGTCGAGCCACTGCCCGACAGACTGGCAAACCGGGCGCCCAATTCAAGCAACTTCTGCTTTATGGCACCAATCTCCGGATATGCTGGAATCACGATCCGTTCAAAATCATTCTCAAAGATCTCAAGTGAGGAATTATCCCCACTAAAAAAGCTTGTAAAATTAGGTAAAATATTCCCTGATTTCAATTTATTTTTTATTTCTGCATATGCCCATGCTGTGTTGATAGAAATATGAGGAAGAACCAAAAGATAAGTGCCCTTAATATGGCTTGTCAGTGACGTTAGATTATCCCCGATTCCTTCACCCAGCTGTGTACCACCTTTTATAAAAAAGGGCACATCTGCGCCAATCGAGGTGCCAATTTTTTCTAATTCATCCACAGATAACTCAAGGTTGTATATTTTGTTTAACCCTTTTAAAACAGCGGCGCCATTGGCTGATCCACCTCCGAGACCGGTCCCCACAGGTATGCGTTTTTCAATATAGATTGATACACCACCTAACTCAGAATATTTTATTTTTAATGCTGTGTAGGCTTTGTGACAAATATTGGATTCATCTGTTGGAACCCAATCCACATTTGACGTGAGTGTACAACCGGAGTCCGCTTTTTTAATGGTGATTGAATCCCCAAAATCCAGTTCCTGAAAAACCGTATATATATTATGGTATCCATCATTCCGTTGGGACAATATTTTAAGGCCGATATTGACTTTAGAAAATGTGGGGCAATCCAAGCCCATTTTTAACCTGTTGTTATTGTGGCAATGGCCTGGGCGGCGATGCCTTTGCCTTCACCAATATATCCCAGATGATCTGTTGTGGTTGCTTTTACCGAAACAGATGATTCATCTATTTGCAGGGTATAGGCGATTTTATATTTTATTTCCGGTATAAATCCCGACAGTTTTGGTTTCTGAAGTACAATGATCGAATCAATATGCTTAATCTCAAATTCCGCTCCTCGTACTTTTTCTCCAGCTATATTTAAAAAGTGTAAGCTGTCCGCATCTTTCCATTGGTCATCTTCGCTGGGAAAAAGTTGACCGATATCGCCAAGATTCGCTGCTCCTAATAACGCATCCACAATGGAATGGATTAATGCATCACCATCAGAATGACCAACAGCACCTACTTCGCTAGGAATTACCACACCACCAAGAATGAGTTTTTCACCCTCGGACAATTGATGTACATCGTATCCTATGCCTGTTTTAATCATGTTGTAGGTGATTATAAATTGCTTCTGCGAACACCCAATCCTCTTTGGTGGTTATTTTAATATTCAAGGACGATCCTTCTACAAAACCCACCTGATAGCCAATTCTTTCTAATAATGACGCTTCATCCGTCCCTTGGATATTTTCCTCCTCCGCCATTTTTAATGCTTCCTGCAATACGGATTTAGAAAAAACCTGTGGTGTTTGGGCCCGCCAGATTATTTCTCGCTGAAGTGTTTCTAAAATTTGATTATCCATGACTTTTTTAATTGTATCCGTGGAGGGTTGTGCCACGATTACACCATCGTGTTCACTGCAGGCATTCACTGTTTTTTCAATTAATTCTTTTGTTACAAAGGGACGCACTGCATCATGAACACAAATAAGTTCCGATGAATCACTCGCTGCTTTCAGTCCGTTAAAGACTGATTTTTGTCGTGTATTCCCACCGGATACAACCGTTACCGGCTTTACTGAAATCATGGACTTGAGTTCCCGGCTCAATTGCTGTACATCATTTTTAGGCGCCACAACTACAATTTCAAAAATTAAATCAGAATCAATAAACGGCTTCAGCGTATGAAACAGTAGTGGGCGGCCACCCATAATTTTAAGCTGTTTTTTTCCGCCAAACCGTTCTCCGCTCCCTGCAGCCGGAATGACAGCTGTAATTTTCGTCATTTGTTACTCTGCTAAATATTTAGATAATCAGCATGGCATCACCATAGCTCAAGAATCGATAATCATTTTTCTTGGCTAAACGATATGCTTTCATAATTAAATCACGATTCGCAAATGCGGATGTCATCATCATTAATGTACTTTTGGGTTGGTGAAAGTTTGTGATAATACCATCAACCATTTTAAAATCGTAGGGTGGATAAATAAATTTATCCGTCCAGCCACGCTTGGGGGACACTTGAAATCCGGAAACAGCTACTGTCTCCAACGATCTTACGGTAGATGTTCCCACTGCAATAACCCGTCTGCGCTTTTTCTTTGTTTCATTGATTGCTAACGCTGTCTTTGGATTCACTTCAAAATATTCCGAATCCATTTGGTGGCGATTTAAGTCTTCCACCTGAACAGGACGAAATGTCCCCAAGCCAATATGTAATGTAGTAAAGGCAGTTTTAGCACCCTTCTCATGAATCCGATTTATTAATCCTTCGGTGAAGTGAAGACCTGCTGTTGGCGCCGCAACCGCGCCCCGCTCTGACGCAAAAACTGTTTGATAGCGAATTTTATCTTTGGGCTCCGATTCCCGTTTGATATAGGGCGGTAAGGGTGAAATTCCCACCCGATCAATGACATCATAAATTTCTTCACCTTCATATTCAAATCGAACCACACGCCCACCGGAAATAGTATTGTCAATTACATCACAATATACATTTTTTGTAAACATGAGTTTATTGCCTATTCGCACTTTCCGTGCCGGGCGAACCATGACTTCCCAAAGGTCATTTTCTAATTCCCGCAACAAAAATACTTCCACTTTTGCTTCGGTTCGATCTTTGTTTGCGTAAAGTCGTGCTGGAAATACTTTCGTATTATTCAAAATGACTAAATCATTTTTTCGTAAATACTCCGGGAGGTTCGAAAATATTTTATGTTCTATTTCACCTGTATCGCGGTGCACTACCATCATCTTGGCTAAGTCCCGGCGTTTTGCGGGGTATTGTGCAATATATTTTTCCGGCAATGGATAGTCAAAATCCGCCAGTTTCCATTTTTTCTTTTTTGGTATCATTCAAATAACCTCTGTTGTTTTTTAGTAATTTTTCGCCCAAGAAGGGCATAGGCCTGTTCCTGAGCTATGCGGCCTCTATTAGTCCGCTGGATAAAACCTTCTTTAATTAAATAAGGTTCATAGACATCTTCAATGGTTGAAGCATCTTCACTTACGGCTACGGATAAGGAATTCACACCCACCGGTCCACCGTTAAATTTATCAATCAACGCTGCCAAAATTGCGCGATCCATATCATCCAGTCCATATTCGTCAATCCCCAGTGATTCAAGGGATGCTTTGGCAACTGTTTCATCAATTTTCCCCTGAGCTTTCACTTGGGCATAATCTCTCGTTCTTCTCAAAATTCGGTTGGCAATTCGAGGTGTTCCTCTGGATCGCCGTGCAATTTCCATGGCACCTTTATCGTCAATTTCTACTTCCAGGATTTCAGAAGAGCGAGTCACGATCTGAAATAAATCCTGGGAATCATAATAGTCTACCCGAAGCACAACACCAAATCGATCTCGGAGTGGTGATGTGAGATTTCCCAGACGTGTGGTGGCCCCCACCAGTGTAAAGGGTTCAATATTGAGTTGAACACTTCGAGCGCTGGGTCCCTTATCAATCATAATTTCAATCCGGTAATCTTCCATGGCAGAGTAAAGATATTCTTCCACTACGGAATTCAAGCGGTGAATTTCATCTACAAAAAATACATCCCGAGACTGGAGGTTTGTAAGCACGCCCGCTAAGTCACCCGCCCGTTCTAAAACCGGGCCCGATGTCTGTTTAACATTTACACCTAATTCTCTGGCTATAATATTCGAAAGGGTTGTTTTTCCCAATCCGGGTGGACCAAATAAAAGAACATGGTCTAACGCTTCATTCCTTTTTACGGCTGCCTCAATATAGAGTTTAAGACTGTCAACCACATCCTTTTGCCCAATGAATTCATCCATGGAACTTGGGCGTAGGGACTTCTCAATAACAAGATCATCTTCAAAAGGTTGAGGGTCTGTAATATGAATTTCAGTCATTTATGATCTCAAATAGAAAAAAAGCGTGCACTATCAGGGGTAGAAAGTACAAAAATGAAGGGGGGTTCGTCAAATTTTTGCAAATCTATTCAGGTATAGACGCCTGAATAGAGGTCAACCGTTGTTTCCGCTCATTTGCAAACCGAGTGATTCCTTCCCAAATGCTCTCCGGGTCAAGTTTAGATTCCGCAATAATCTCATCCAGAGAGCCGCCGGTTCGCCACCGATTGTCAAAATCTGGACTCATGCTGTATTCTTCCACAACACGGTTGGCCATCCACTTATGCATGAGCCTTTTTGCACCATTTGTAATGACCATGGCATCCATCCATTCCTGATTCGAAATAATAGACTCGCGATAGTCTTCAGTTTGCTGTTGAAACAATTCCCAGGAAATGGCGGCCACCACTTTTACATTGGGGCCTTCCGATTTCAATTTGGGTAAAATATTGACCAATGAATTAGTTGAACTGGTACCACGGACAATCACGAGTCCTTCCTTTGGTTGATCCATGTCATAATCCTTGATCATATATGCGCCTTTCGCCGCATCCAAATGGGAAGCCATTCCCAATGCGTCGCGATCAGGAATTTCTATGGGTGGCCGGGTTAAGTGGATAGCAACAATTGGAATATCCGTAGCTAATGCTGCCGCTAAAGCAGGGGCCACTTCATTGTGTTCCCACGGGTGTATGTTAATTACTTGTCCATCAGGTAACAGTTGAGTCACCCCTGGGGCAAAAATACCGAAATGGGTTCGGCTGTCTTCCGCCGTTTCTGGGCCTGAATGGCCGGCAACCCAAATAAGTTTTCCCACTTTAAAGTTGGAATCCTGAGCAACTTGACTAAAGAGCCTGATGGGGCCATACTTTAAATAACTGAAGGAACCATAGGTACTCATGGCACCAAAAAACCCATTGTATTCCTTGTATGGATCTTCATTCAAGTTCACCGTTGCCAGCCCCGCCAGCATGCCGGCGTTTGTAAATTCTGTAATCCCCTGGGGCATGAGGGGACTATCAGGATTATCTGTTTTATCATACATACCTAAATCGGGAGAACCATTATATCCTTTTGAAAACCCGGAAATATTTGTTGAATCAGCCAGATCTGCACTCATGGCAATCACCAATGGCCGTCCATATTCCTCAGTGGATTTTGAATTGATATAACTGGCATATTTAGAAAAGCCAACCCGATTGGGCGCTTTCGTCCCCGGCGCTGCAAATAGATCATCCGGAAGACTCTTCACATCAAAAAGTTCTTTGTCATTGGCGGGGTTTTTGACGGTGATTTTACAGCCTTCAATATCTTCAGGTACGGAATCACCAACAGAGATTAGTGTGTCGGTTAAGTAATCCACCAATGGTTGATTCGATTCCAAAACCGAAAAAACATTATTAAATAACGATCGGGCCTGATCTACTTGTCCGTCCCAGGAAGATGGTGCATCAGAACCAAATTCATCAAAATTAATATTATATGTTTTGGCGAAATCCGCTTTCGTTTTCCAGAATAATTCTGAATTCCGTTTATGGGGAGCACCATGACTGGCAGAATCATATTTATAGTATCCCCGTCCTTTACGCAATTTGGCATAGAGCACTTTTGGAATATTGGGGTTCGCTTTTTCAACCAAAAGACGGTGATAAGCTTCAGTTAGTTCACTCCAACTTTCACCTTCCGTGGTGCCTTCCACATGCCACCCATGAGAGCCAAACCAATCATTTGGAGTGCCATACATGACTGAACTGAATGGACGTGCATCAATGCCAAAATCATTCCAATCCATAAAATATACCAGGTTTCCCAACCCCAATCCCCAGGCAGAATTGAGTGTCTCATGGGACGCCCCTGCGGTGAACCCGCCTTCACCTTCAAAAGCAAAGACCTTTACTTCCGGAACTTTCGCCAATTTTAATGCCAACGCTTCCCCTGCAGCCACTGGTGAGCCATGCCCACTGGGGCCCGTGTTAAATTTAAAAAACAGGGTTTTGCCTTCCATTTCTGCATGGCCGGGCAAGCCGCCATTTCTTCGAAGCGTAAGCAAGTCTTCCCAAACCAATTGAAAGGCTTCCCCTTTATTATGCTGATATTTTGAATCACCCGTCTGTCGGTATTTTATTCGCATTGCTTCATTCAGCACCGCCAATGTCGCATAAACCATTGGGTTCGCATGGCCTGCCACCAATACATAACGATCAGAAAATCGTTTTCCCGCTTCACGGATATCCCAACGCATGGCACCAGAAAGAAGGGTCGTTACCATGGCGTGAACTTTTGATCTCGAGCCACCCGGGTGGCCGCTTTGCCGCAGGTTGAGCATAATATCAATACATTGATCGATTAAATCTTTGGTCACTTCCCAATGAGGATAATATTGTTCGAGTTCTTTGGGTGATTTCATTATTTACGCTTTCCATTTAATGCCGTTTTTAAAAAAGATCCCGTATAAGAACCAGGATATTTAGACAATGCTTCCGGCGTTCCGGAAAAAATGAGCTGACCACCTTCTTCTCCCCCTTCCGGGCCCAAGTCTATAATCCAGTCAGCTGTTTTAATCACATCCAGATTGTGCTCAATCACAACAACGGTATTTCCTTGGTCCACCAGCCGTTGGAGTACAGTCAGTAATAATTTTACATCTTCAAAATGGAGCCCCGTTGTGGGTTCATCCAGGATATAAAAAGTTCGGTCTTTTGACGCGCGAGATAGCTCCGTCGCTAATTTAATCCGTTGTGCTTCTCCTCCCGATAATGTGGTGGCCTGTTGGCCCAAGCGGATGTACCCCAATCCTACATCGTTGAGTGTAATCAATTTTTTCTTCACCGGAGGAATGTTTTTAAAAAACCCGAATGCTTCTTCAACGGACATACTCAAAATATCTGCAATGTTTTTTCCCTTATATTTTATTTCCAGCGTTTCTCGATTATAGCGTTTCCCTTTACAGACTTCACAAGTAACATAAACATCTGGCAAGAAGTTCATTTCAATTTTGATAATTCCATCCCCTTCGCAGGACTCACATCGTCCTCCTTTTACATTAAAGGAAAAGCGCCCTGGTTTATATCCCCTAATTTTGGATTCCGGTAGCTGGGAAAATAAATCCCGAATAAAAGTGAACACTCCTGTATATGTGGCCGGATTAGAGCGCGGCGTCCGCCCAATGGGTTTTTGGTCGATCTCGATAACCTTATCAAGATATTCTAAACCACTCATGGATTCGTGATGCAGGGGATAGGCCCTGGCGTGATTCAATTCCTTTGATAAAACAGGGAAAATGGTTTCGTTTAACAGGGTGCTTTTCCCTGAACCGCTCACACCGGTGACAACAACCATTTTTCCCAATGGAAAAGAAACCTCAATTTCTTTTAGATTGTTTCCCCGTGCGCCAGTAACGGTGAGCAGTTTTCCATTTCCTTTCCGGCGGTTTGATGGTATGGGAATCGATTTTTTTCCTGTGAGGTATTGGCCTGTAATCGAAGTAGAGGACGTAAGTATTCTTTTAGGTGTACCTGAAAACACAATCTCACCGCCATGCTCTCCTGCTCCAGGTCCCAAGTCAATAATCTGGTCGGCTGATTCCATAGTCTCTTGGTCATGCTCAACCACCACAATTGAATTCCCCAAATCTCGAAGTTTTTTCAAAGAATTTAACAGGCGGCCATTATCCCTAGGGTGGAGTCCGATGGATGGTTCATCTAAAATATATAATACGCCCACCAGTTGGCTGCCAATTTGGGTTGCCAACCGGATGCGCTGCGCTTCTCCGCCGGAAAGGGTAGCGGCGGACCTGTCTAATGTTAAATAATCCAACCCCACATCAATCAAGAAACTTAACCGCTCTTGAACTTCCTTTAAAATTTGGTGGGCAATAGCCGCGTCTGTTTTACCCAACTTAAGGGATTTGAAAAATGCGCCCGTATTTTTGATAGAATAAGAAGATAATTCTCCTAAACTAACATTACCAATCGTTACAGCTCGGGACTCTTCCTTTAGCCGGGAGCCATTGCATTCTGGACAGGGCCGCATACTCATAAATTGCTCGATCCAATCACGAATATGGTTGGATTTGGTTTGTTTGTACCGACGCATTAGGTTTGGAATTGTGCCTTCCCAACCACCGGTATATGTGCCACTCCATCGTTCAGATGAATATTTCATTTTTAATTTCGTTGAACCGGTTCCAATTAATAATATTTCGCGGATGCCTCGATCCAGCTTAAACCATGGAGTAGTGAAGTTAAAACCATAGTGACGGGAGAGGCTTTTTAAAATACTGCCATACCAATTCCCCCGAGGCTGTTCACCCAATGGAGCAATTGCACCTTGAATCAGGGATTTGCGTTTGTCCGGCACCACCATTTCTGGATCAATTTCCATGTGGGAACCCAGACCATCGCAATGGGGACAGGCGCCGTAGGGTGAGTTGAAGGAAAACATCCTGGGCGATAATTCTTCCATAGATACTTCACAATGAGGACAAGCAAAATGTTCGCTGAATAAATGATCTTTTTTCGGCAATTCATGCACAATGGTCAAACCAGAACCAATTTTTAATGATAATTCCACCGACTCCGTTAGGCGATCTTTAAAATCAGCTTCCAAAACAAGACGGTCAACTACCACTTCTATAGAGTGTTTTTTATTTTTTTCTAGTGTGAGTTTTCCGTTTACACCATGGATGACGCCATCCACTCGAACGCGTAAAAATCCTTCTTTCCGCACTTCTTCAAAGACTCCCTTATGCTGGCCTTTTCGTCCCCGAACCACCGGTGCCAAAATATAAATTCGAGCTCCTTCCCCAAATTTGATAATGGTATCCACAATCTGCTGTACCGTCTGGCGTTGAATTGGACGGCTGCAAATCCAACAGTGAGGCTTCCCGATATGGGCATAAAGTAGGCGCATATAATCATGAATTTCCGTTACAGTGCCCACGGTAGATCTTGGATTCCGTGCGGTGGCTTTCTGTTCAATGGAAATGGCCGGGGACAAACCTTCAATATAATCCATATCCGGTTTTTCCATTAACCCTAAAAATTGACGCGCATAAGAAGAAAGAGATTCTACATACCTGCGCTGCCCTTCTGCATAAAGGGTATCAAAGGCCAATGAAGATTTTCCGGATCCAGACAAGCCCGTAATCACCACAAGTTTATTGCGCTCAATTTCTACATCAACATTTTTGAGATTATGCTGGCGGGCGCCTTTAATTATAATTTTATCTACTGTTTTTGTCATGAATATTTTATGTTCATTTTCATCCAAATTTTGGACGGCCGTGAATTTACAACTTTTTTCCGGGGTGATCAAAAAACGATTTGCTGAATTTTTATATAATTTTATGGTATTCAAGCCTACAATTTCATAAGATAGACCATGAATTCGATTATAAATCACATCCTCCTTCCTATGCCCCATATGCAGGATCCTTACTTTAACCGTTCGGTTGTTTTTATGTGTGAACATAATAAGGACGGTGCCATGGGACTCATCGTGAATAAGCCATTCAGGGATCCTGCTTTGAAAGAGTTATTTGATAGTTTTTATGATGATGCGGATGAAATTTTAAAATCTGTGGAGCAGGTTTATTTTGGCGGACCGGTTATGGTGGAAAGGGGAATTGTACTCCACAGCAGTCATTATCAGTCAGAGGATTCCATTAAAATTTCCAATGATTTTTTTCTGTCCAGTCATAAAAAAATACTGGAGGATTTATCGAAACAAAAGGGCGATGCAGAATGTCGACTTCTACTCGGTCATGCAGGATGGACATCGGGACAATTGGAACGGGAAATTGAAAATGGAGATTGGCTGGTGCAAGAAACAACTCCAGATTTTATCTTTAATATGCCGGAAAAACAAATGTGGGAAATGGCCATGCGATCGTTTGGTATAGACATATCAAATTTTTCATCAATTGGGGGACAAGCTTAATAAATGCGGTATTGATAGAAACCAAGCGTCGAGCTTCATGCTTTTATAATTCAATCGCTCAATAACCGATTGGTAAAATCCAATGCAATCATTCGGGCATTGATGCGATAACGATTTTGCTATTTTAAAAAATAATGTAAGTATGAATTAAACCTATCTAGAATATTTTCTGGCGCTTGACGGACTTAAAATCTATTTTATCGGTTTCCAATCACCTCTATATAAGCTGTAATTTCGCCGGATGAAAAAATACCTTCCTGCCCTTGCTGTCATTTTTGCTGCATTTCTCTGGAGCTTTGATGGATTTATCCGCCAAAACTTGTTTGCTTTACCTTCCTTTTTGATTGTTTCGTTAGAACATGTTATTGGCGCAATATTATTTTTCCCATTACTCATCAGGGGGTGGAAGGAAGTTTCTTCTCTCGGTCAGCGGGGATGGATATCCGTTTTGTGGATAAGTATTTTCGGTGGCGTTCTCGGCACTTTTTTCTATACGAAAGCCCTAAGCTATGTGAATTATATTGATCTTTCTGTGGTAGTTTTACTTCAAAAGCTTCAGCCCATTTTTGCCATTGCTCTGGCCGGTGTCATCCTGAAAGAAAAAATAACCAATCAATTTATCATTTTAGCATTCACTGCGATTGTAGGTGGATATTTGGTTACTTTTGGTTCCAGTTCCATCAAAGATTGGGATGATAAAACAATCATTGCGGCACTTCTTGCTCTTCTTGCTGCATTCAGTTGGGGAAGCTCCACTGTGTTAGGGAAACATGCGCTCAACCGTTTGTCCTTCACAACCGTTACTTCCTTGAGGTTGGCTATCACGGCATCTGTAACCGCATTTGTCCTGCTCTCAACTGGTCAATATGGTGCGGTCCAATCCATGACTATTTCTCATTGGGGGTTTATTGTTTTAATCGTTTTAAGCACTGGTTCATTGGCGCTGTTTTTTTACTATTACGGATTAAACAAATTGCCCGCCTCCCATGCAACTCTTTACGAATTATTCTGGCCCCTCTCCGCAGTAGGGCTAGATTGGTTTATTCGTGGAAATATATTGTCACTTACCCAATGGGTGGGAGCAATTTTGCTTTTGGGATCTATTATTCTATTAACAAGAGAATCAAATAATGGCCAGACTCAGTCTTAGTGATCATCGCCATAACCTAGGGTTGAATATAGTCCACGAATTTTGTTGGGGAATTGGATTTGCTTTTAACGATGTGTCCACAATTCTGCCCTTATTTTTAACCTTACTCGGTGCGCCACTCAGTGTTGTGGGCTCCATCGCAGGCGTGTTTGCAATTTTGATGGCGGCGCCCCAATTGATTTCCGCTCTCATGGCACGAAATATTCGCAATTTAAAAATGGCCACCGTTAAAGTACACCTTACTGTTTTACCCCCCATCTTTCTGGCCGGATTTGTATTTGCATTTTTTGCCCCCACTGGCCCAAATGCCTGGATCTTTTATTATGTCTGTTTCATTCTTTATTCACTGGCCATAGGGCTCATTATTCCTATTTGGTCTAATTTTTTAAAACATGTAACCAAAAGAAATAATCGGGGCACTTTCCTGGGGATATCTTTTATTGGAAATAGTATGGGTGGATTTATTGGCGGTATTACGGTGAACCAACTGCTGGCCAGCGCAATTCCATTTCCATCCAATTTTGGATGGGGGTTCCTGATTCTGTTTGTGGCTTTATCTATCGGTATTCTTACCTATTTCGGATTTCGAGTGAAAGAAATTGATCAAACTCAAAAACAGCGGACCATTCATGATTTCATTCTTGAGACCAAGACAATACTAAAGAAGAATAGGAATTTCCGAAGGTATATTTACAGTCGAATATTTCTAACAGCACAATTTCCTGCTATCGGTCTATACGCTGTTTATTCCAGGGAAATATTTCATTTTGACATTAGTGAAGCGGGACTTTTAACTGCAGCCCGCCTCGTTGCTTTTGGTTTTGGAAGTATTGTTGCAGGACGTATCGGAGATAAAATCGGACATAAGGCCGCCATGACATTTTGTTTTACAAGCCATGTGTTTGCCATTGCAACTGCCTTAAGCGTTCAATCTATGGGTTGGGTCTATGGTATTTTTATTTTTTTGGGGATGGCCCAGGGTGCCTTTTTCCCTGCTGCAATGTCCATCGTTTTTGATTTTGCTGGTGAAAAGGGAGACAATAAAATGATCATGGCTTTAATTGATACCATCTTGAGTCCATTTATACTCATGGCAATTATTGCTGGTGGTATCCTGAGTGAATCGGTGGGCTTTGTAATCTTATTTCGTATTTTAGGCGCTTTGATGTTGGCTGGATTATTTACAATTATTTTCCTGGTTCGCGAACCTCACTATGAAACATATTTATCTAAAAATTTGTAAATGTTTCCCTTGGAATTCTGAAGGAACACACCGCAATTTTACGGATACAATATGAAGTTTAGTCTACCCAAAGCTGTCCTAATCCTGTCAATTGCATTTATTGTAAGTAGTTGCAAAGAAGATCCACAACGCCATTTAAAACTGGGTAAATGGTATGCCCAAAAGGGATTAGTGGAAGAAGCCATCTTGGAATTCAGGGAAGTCACCCGGCTTTATCCCGATTCGTATAAAAAATTAAAACGAGAAGATTTTCAAGCATTGAGTAAAGCGCATTATAATCTATCGTTGATGTATACTAAAAAAGGGTGGTGGAGTTATGCTCTACAGGAAGCAGAAACCTGTTTTCAAATGCAGCCAACCAAAGAACATTATGAATTGGTCACCCTGATAAAACAAAGAGCCGAACTCGAATAATCCAGCTCATCGTTTTTTCGATTTTAAATAACCAATCTAAATAGTGCCGGAACGATGTTCCCCTCCATCACAATAAATGATGGAGCAATTGATAAAATCTGCTTCGGATTTTAACAGTATTGAAATGGTTCCAGCTATATCTTCTGGCGTAGTTGTTCGTTTCATTGGATTTCGTTTTTTAGTACTCTCCACCCAATCTTCCCACCGATCTGTAATTTTGGTGAGGGCCCGCGTCGGGGTAACACCTGCTTGAACGGCATTCGCTGTAATCCCAAACTGACCCAATTCCCAACCAATCTGACGGATGATAGATTCCATGGCTAATTTGGCGACACTCACTGGACCATAGCCTTCCATCGCTAAATAATTTCCTTCACTGGTAAGACCCATCACCCGAGATCCCTTTCCCAATAAATCAGCTGCAAATAATTTTTGCGTCCAATATAAAAGTGAATTTCCCATAACGTGAACGGTCATATCCATTTGTTTTTGCGTGACTGGTTTTTCACCAAAAAAGTTAGTGGTGGTTCCAAAGGCGATTGAATGAAGCAACAGTTTCACGGGCTGTCCGCCCGTGATTTCCTTTATTTGGGGAATATATTTATCCATTGTTTCTACGGATGCCGCATTGGTGTTAAAATAATAGCAATTTCCGCCAGTCGTTTTATTCACCTCAGTAATCGTTTCTTCCGCAATCTTTTTTGCTTCTCCACGATCAAAGTGAAATGCGATAACGCCATATCCGTCCTTTGCTAATCTTTTTGCAGTAGCAGCTCCGTGTCCGGTAGAGCCACCCAGTATTAATACCCATTCAGTCATCATTAATCTCCATAATTAAAGGGTGAATTTAGACAATTAGATTCATCAAAAAAATGGGATAGAAAACTTAGTCCTGATTTACCCAAAATTCTGGGTAAATTTATTGCTTGTATAGGAGCATTAAATGACCCGAAAAAACAGTTACTCTAAAGAAGATTTAATAGATAGTGGCCTTGGCAATTTATTTGGGGTGGAAATGGGAAAACTTCCCACCCCACCCATGCTGATGATAGATCGAATATTACACATTTCTGATACTGGGGGAAAATATGGGAAAGGAGAAATAAAAGCTGAACTAGACGTTACCGATGCCTTGTGGTTTTTTGATTGCCATTTTAAAGGCGATCCGGTGATGCCGGGATGCCTCGGTCTAGATGGTATGTGGCAATTGGTAGGATTCTTTTTAACATGGATTGGCGGGAAAGGCCGTGGCCGTGCCTTGGGTGTTCGTGATTTAAAATTTAAAGGACAGGTTCGCCCCTATCATGAAAAAGTAATCTATAAGATTGATATTAAAAAACTTTTAAGTCGCGGTGGAAAACATATGATCTGGGCAGATGGAGAATTAAGCACGGATTTAGATCGCATCATTTATTTTGCCAAAAATCTACAAGTTGGGTTGTTTAATAATCTCACCTATGATTTTGGTGGCGACCCGGACTTGGATTCTTTTTAAACAAATTTATTTTAATTAAACTCAAGATTTATCAGGATATTATATGGCTCTCCGATGTGGTATTGTTGGATTACCCAATGTAGGGAAATCAACCATTTTTAATGCCCTTACAGCATCTTCCGTTCCAGCGGAGAATTACCCATTTTGTACGATTGAACCCCATATGGGAATTGTGCCGCTTCCCGATGACCGCCTGGAGGTACTTGCAAAAATATTCAAACCTGAAAAAGTAACACCCGCCACAATTGAATTCACGGATATCGCGGGTTTGGTTCGCGGCGCCAGCAAAGGAGAGGGACTTGGAAATCAATTTTTAGGGCAAATCCGTCAAGTGGCTGTTATTATTCATGTGATTCGCTGTTTTGAAGATGATAATATCACCCATGTTGAGGGAAACGTAGATCCAGTTAGAGATGCAGAGTTAATTGAAACAGAATTGCTGTTGGCCGATATGGAGACGCTTGAAAAAAGTGTATATCGCCTATCAAAACTGGCAAAAAAAGAAAAAAGTGCCCAGAAAGAATTGGATGTTATTTCTCGTCTTCAGGAGCATTGTAATTCCGGGAATATGGCCCGATCATTTGAAGCAGAAGAGGATGATCTATCTGCAATCAGACGCTTGTTTTTATTAACCAGAAAACCCATTCTTTATGTGGCCAATGTGGATGAGGATGAAATTACTCATGATAAAAGGAATCCTCATGTTCAGGCTCTTTTTGAATTTGCACAAAAAGAAAATAATCTGTCAATTCGCTTATGTGGAAAAATAGAACAGGAAATTGCTGCTCTGGATGACGAAGGTAAAGCCATGTTTCTAGAAGAGTTTAACCTCCCGAAGCCTGGACTGAACAAACTCATCCATGCTGGATTTCGTCTCCTTGAATTAGAAACCTATTTTACCGGCGGTCCCACAGAAGTTCGGGCCTGGACCATCAAGCAGGGGGCCACCGCGCCAGAAGCAGCGGGTGAAATTCATACAGACTTTCAAAGAGGGTTTATCAAAGCAGAAATAATTAAATATAATGACCTTGTTCGACTCGGGTCCGAAAGAAGTGTTAAAGATGCAGGACTTGCCCAACTCCAAGGGAAAGAATATATCGTGCAGGATGGCGATTGCATTTACTTTCACTTTAATGTGTAGCAAAATTAATTGGATGATTAGCTATGTATGATCTTGTCATTATTAAACTTGCCTCTTTTTTTCATTCAATCATTCAATCATTCATTCAAGGGTTTTAATTCTATGTGGTTTTTTATGATTCTTTCATATGTAATGGTGGTGCTTTCCGGCGTCGGTTTGTTTATGGTCGGAATAAACCATTATTTTGATTTTTGGGCGCGAAATCATATTACATTAGATCTATTAGTTAGTATTATTTTTATTGCGGGACAAACGTTGGTCATGTTCTTTTTTGTGGGAACAGGTGTAAATATCCGAGAATATCTTGAGGCCCACCCGACTATGGGAAAGGATCTATACCAGCAAATGTTTGCTATCAAAAGAAAACTTTATCCTCCTACCATGATGGTAACCATATTATTTATGGCCATGGTGATTATTGATGGTGTTTTTTATATCGGAAAAGTTTCTGAATGGTGGTTTCACATTTTATATATATTGACCCTTTATTATTATTTCAAAGCGACCATTATTCAGCATAATTCATTCAAAGAAAGCACCGAAATTGTGCTGGCTATGACGGGCATCGGTCACACCGATTCCTGAGGAAATCATCCCTTATATTGCAGTAACTTTACTTTTACTATGAAAAACTATTTTTTCTTCTTCATACTCATCATTTTATTTATGGGGTGCACACAAAATACCCCGGGATGGAAAAAGGGTGAAGTGGTTAAATCTGAAAAATTGATTGCATCAATAGGCAATGGTCAATCTGGGTTTACAGAAATGAACCCAACCCAGACTGGGATCACAGCGGCTAATCAGATTGGTGAAAAAGAAGTTTTGGGAAATCAGCATTTGATGCATGGGTCTGGCATTGCGCTCGGAGATGTAAATGGTGATGGCTGGGTTGATATTTATATGGCCAGAATTCGGGAGTCCAATGTTTTATATATCAATAAGGGAAATTGGGCATTTGAAGATGCCACTGCCTCCGCCGGTGTTGCATGCAAAAATCGTTATTCAACCGGATCTGTTTTCGCTGATGTAGATGGTGATCGCGATTTAGATTTAATTGTGACTGCTCTCGGCGGTCCTAATAGTTTATTCATCAATAATGGAAGTGGCATATTTATTGAAACGATTTTGCCTTCCCAATTAGATAGCCCTGGAAGTACATCCTCTGCTTTGGCAGATGTAGATAACGATGGCGATCTGGATTTATACATTACAAATTATAAACGATTGGCCATGCGTGATTCCCTTCCGCCACCTGTATTAAGTTTTGAAAACACCCTAATGGAACTTACTAACAATCGCTGGATTGTGATGCCGCCATTTAATCAACATTATGAGACGGAGGTTAGAAATAATATTCTTCTTCGTTTTGAAATGGCAGAAGTAGATCAATTTTATCTAAATAATGGAAAGGGTGAATTTGAATTTGTTGATATCACACAGGGGCGATTCACCGATGAAAATGGTCAACCCATAAATCATCATTTAAGAGATTGGGGACTTGTGGCCCAGTTTCGGGACATCAATAACGATTCTCATCCTGATATATATATTTGCAATGATTTTGAGAGCCCGGATCGCGTCTGGATCAACAACGGAGATGGTTCATTTCATGCTATGAACAAACTGGCTATTCGCCATACGAGCAATTCTTCTATGGCGGTGGATTTTTCTGATTTAAACCATGATGGAAATCAGGATTTTTTCGTGACAGACATGATGAGCCAATCACATATTTTAAAGAAAACACAAATGGGGACCATGGCACCAACACCTTTATCTATTGGAGAAATTGATAATCGACCCCAGTATATGCACAATACCCTTTTCTTGAATCGCGGAGATCATACCTTCGGTGAAATTTCCCAATTTAGCCAAGTCCAAGCATCTGAGTGGTCTTGGGCCAGTATGTTTATGGATGTGGATTTGGATGGGTATGAAGACATACTCATTACAACTGGCCATATGTATGATGTTCAGGATTCAGATTCAAATCAAAAACAAAAAGCAGCATTACCAACCGTGACTTCCTTTGATGAATACAAGCGAATGCTTTTTGAATATCCCACATTAGAATTGAAAAATATCGCCTTCCGTAATAAGGGCAACCTCAAATTTGAAACTGTTTTAGACGGATGGGGCTTGGGTACTGAAAAGGACATTTCTCACGGAATGGCTTCTGCCGATTTAGATAATGATGGTGATCTCGATATTGTGATAAATCGTCTCAATCAAACACTCGGCCTTTATCAAAATAATTCAGCCAAACCTCGGTTAGCCATTCGATTGGTGGGTATTAAGAAAAACACACAGGCAATCGGCGCTAAAATTGTTATTAAAGGTGGTCCGGAGATTCAATCTCGGGAAGTCATCGCCGGTGGTCGATATCTTTCTGGTGGAGATCCTCTCCAGGTATTTGCAGCGGGTGAGCAGTTCATGTCAGCTGAAATCCGATGGCGGGATGGGACGATCACAACTGTGGATTCATTAAAATCCAATTACCTTTATACAATACGACAGTTAAATGGGGCACAGCCTGAGGCCATCATAAAAAGCGCTGATCCCATATTTCAAGACGTAAGCCATCTTTTAGATCATACACATCATGAAGACCCCTTTGATGATTTTAGCAACCAAAGTCTTCTTCCAAACCGATTCAGTCAGCTCGGCCCCGGCATCATGTGGATGGATGCAGATCAGGATGGAGATGAAGATATTTTTATTTCAGGCGGGCGAGGAGGGTCCATTGATCATTTTGAAAATATTGATGGTCACTCTTTTATTCCTTTTTCTGTGGTGAAAAATTTAGAACAGGATGCAACATCCATTCTAAGTCACGTAGACTCCGATGGAAATCAGGGGATTATGGTGGCAACAGCTAATTTTGAATCATCTTCTGACGATATGAGTGTTATTGCAACCTATTCAAAAAAAGCCCAAAACACATTTAATAGCTTAAACCATATGGCCGGACCCATGTCTCAGGCTGATGTTGACGGGGACGGAGATCTGGATGTATTCATAGGTGGTCGTGTTATCCCAAGCCAATATCCAAAACCCGCTTCCTCCACTTTATACATTAATCAGGACGGAAAACTCAAACCGGATGGAAACAATTCAATTGTATTTTCAGATATTGGCCTCGTGTCCGGTTCTGTTTTCAGCGACATAGATAACGATGGTGATCCGGATCTCATATTGGCTTTGGAATGGGGACCCATAACAATCCTTCAAAATAATAATGGACAATTCAAAGATATAACCGCATCCCTGGGGCTATCCAATTTTAAAGGATGGTGGAATGGGGTCGCCACGGGAGATTTTAACGAAGATGGCCTCTTAGATATTGTGGCCACAAACTGGGGTGTGAATACAAAATATCATTTTTCGCCAGATCATCCCCTAAGAGTTTATTTCGACGATTTTGATAACAATAATGTTCTCGATATTGTAGAAGCCCATTATGATAGTCAATTTCAGGATCTTGTTCCAGAAAGAGGATTCTCTTGTATATCGAATGCCATGCCATTTGTTCGTGAAGAAAAAGAAACTTTCCTGAATTATGCCCAATCCAGCTTGGGAGATATTTTTGGCAATACCTTAAATAGCGCTCCCTACCTCGAAGCAAATACGTTGGAGAGTATGGTCTTCCTGAATAACGGAAATGGATTTGATTCAGTAGTTCTTCCTTTTGAGGCGCAGATCACGACTGCCATGCATGCGGGTGTTGCTGATATTAATGGGGACGGCCACGAAGATATCTTCCTTAGCCAAAACTTTTTCGCCGTTCAAAAAGAAACTGACAGGAATGACTCTGGAAGAGGGTTAGTCATCCTTGGAGATGGAAAGGGAAACTTCACATCTCTGCCAGGACACTTAAGTGGTATTACAGTTTATGGAGAACAAAGGGGTGCCGCATTCGCGGATTTTAATATGGATGGGCGGATTGATTTATTGGTCACCCAAAATGGCGCCCAAACAAAACTTTTTCAAAATACAAATTCGAAACCGGGGTTGCGGGTCAGGCTCCGGGGAACAAAAAATAACCCTTGGGCATTTGGAGCAAAAATTCAAATCAGCTATAAAGATGGTTCGATGGGTCCCGTAAGAGAAATTCAATCCGGTTCAGGATACTGGTCTCAAAATTCTCCCGTCCAAATTCTTGGAATAAAAGGTGATGCAGCGCATCTCAATATCCAATGGCCTGATGGTTCCAAGACTACTGAGTCTATACAGGGTAAAAAATTAACGGTTACATATAATGATAATTAATCGGTCATTTTCCAAAAGGCAATTCCACCAGCCTGCTTTCCAATCTCAGCCACAGCGACCGGTTTTAATTCCTTCAAATCAAAAATTTCTACCGAACCCGGCTCTTTACCTATTCCTTCAACTGAAACAAATGCATAACGATTATCTGGAGAAATAACAACGCCATGTGTTACTTTGCGAGTATTTTTAAACTTTGCTATTTCTTTCCCAGTTTTTAAATCCCATACTCCGGTTTTAGCTGCGCCTTTATAAGTAACAACTAAGTGTTTACCGTCCCGACTTACCTCACAGTTATAAGGAGCTTTGTCTGTTTTAAAAGTTCGGACTACTTTCCATTTCTTTACATCAATCTCAACCACATTATCCGTACCATTATTTACAACATATAAAAATTTATCATTGGGGTGTGGATAAACCCAGGTTGGCTTTTCTGGGGGCATCTTATGGTCCATCTTAGCCATCTTACTATTCTTCTTCATACCCATATTCATTTTACTATGGTCCATTTTTTTCATATTATGGGCACTATGATCATTCATTTTGGGTGACGCTGTGGACAGCGTTCGTGAAATTTGCATTGTCATTGCATCCATTTCATATAAAGTACCTGACATCATAGCAACAGAATAATGTTTTAGTCCATTATTTAGCAGTCTAGAGCCATGTGGCATAATGCCCGTTTCAACGCGATCAATTTCAATCATTTCATCTGGGTCAACAATGGAAACTGTGCTTGGTTCAGTATGGCCTCCATGTAGGTTGAAATTGACAATATATATTAAGCCTGTTGCGTTCGATATTCCCATGGTTGCTGGAAATAAACCCAGCTCAATTCTGTCAACCATTTCATCAGTGCCAGTTTTGTATTTATACAAATGGCCGTAAGGAAGACCATGAGCCATTGATAAGTACCAGTAATCTCCATCAGGAGATACTGTTATTCCGTGCGGGCCTTCAATTTCTACAGGCCAAACGCCTACAGGAATTCGTTTTTCAACATGTGCTGTTGTACCATCAAACCTGATAAGAGCAACTTCATCTTCAGATTCTGTTGCACAATAGATATAGTAATCCTCAGCACTAAGTGATAAAGTACTAATTAAAAATATTAATATTAATTGCATAAGTCGTTTCATTTTAAATCCTAATTTGTTCCCATACTTTTCTGGTCTTCTAATTTAATTGCCCATAGGCCATTATTCATGTCTGAAAAATAAATTAACCCTTTATAAGGCATTGTTCCCCAAACATTTGGGCGATTTACTACAAAACCCTCTGGGTCACTTGACATAAAAAATGCAATTTCTCTTCCTTGAGCATAAATATCACCCATTAGTTCACCTGAAATATCCACTACTCGGAGACCACCTTGGTAATAGGAGGCAAACAATGTATCTCCATGTACCCAGTGATTGTGAGATCCGGCCTCAGGAACTTGATAAACTGCTGTTTCTTTTGGATCTTTTGGATCAGTAAAATCAAGAAAATGATAGCCGCCAGCCATTCCAAATTGATCTCCATATTCATCACCAGTGATAAGATAAAATTTATCTGAAGATTGACTAATAAAAGGAAAGGCTGCATGATTGTGGCCATTTGGATCTGCCATCCCACCTAACTTTACTGGATTCCCAGGGCTTCCTTGACCAGCCATTGCAAGGAAAGGGTTATACTGAATTTTAGAACGATTCTTTTCATTGAATTTTACTCCACCAACATCAACAACATGTACACCATCCGCCCAATTAGATGAGTAAGCAAGGCCATCTATTACCCAAACATCATGGACTCCATGACCTGGTGTGCCTAATTCATATCTGCCCACTCTAAATGGATTCGAAGGATCTTCAATATTAATTACATCGTATTTACGACCATTATTTACAGCATAAACGTGATTATCATAAATGAAAACATTATGGACTCCACCCGTCATATCATCATTGAACTCCGCTGTGATCTTTACATTAAATGGATCTCTGATATCTAAAACAACAAATCCATTTTTTCTATTTGATGCGCCTTCTCTAGTAATAACAGCCACTTCGCCATTCTCGGAAACTTTGACATCGTTTACCGTTCTCGCATCAACTGTAACAGTATCAATGATATACATATTTTCCGGCTCAGTTACATCCCAAAAATAAGCTTCTCCATTTGCACTCCATGTTCCTGTTGCTGCAAAATCTTTGCCTTTATGTTTACCAATTCCAGGCCATACCCACAAGTCAGAAGTATTCACATTAGAAACGGTTCCATGTCCTACAACTTTAACTTCTTTCCTTACGTTTCTTTGAACAACTTTAATTGTCTTTCTTGCAGAAAATCTTCCAGATTGAGCAATTACAGTAAAAACACCTGGTGTTTCTGCTACAAATTTCCCATCTTTATTAATTAAAGCTGATGCTGGCAATCCAATGCCATATTCCACACGACCTGAATAAGAAAAGGTAACAGGAACCTCTTTTATAACTTTATTGGCCCTATTCATTGCTTTGGCGTTGAATTGTAAAACGTCTCCAGTTCTAATTTCATCTTTATCTGCAGACAAGCTAATTTTGCGAACAGGATTTTTCGATACTTTTATATTAAGGGACTCCTTAATGTCATCAACTGAAGCAATCAGTGTAATCTTACCAGATTTTTTTGCAACTAAGTTTCCATAACTATCAAATTCAGCGACATCTGAGTTGCTAGATGAAAGCAATACCTTTGATTCTGTTCTTTTCAAATTTGCTTTATCAAAAACTTCCGTTTTATAATTAACAGATGTTCCAACATATACATTTGATATCGGATCGTTAAATACAATCCTGTCCAATGGTGGGAAGGGTACCACAATAGGCATATTTCCCATTACTCTATCTTCTCTTTTTTGAGAAATACTTCTAACGCTTAAGTTGAGTTTCCCCGGTTTAAATGCTTTAATTGTAACTACAGCAACTCCCGTAGAGTCACTTATCCTTGGTTTTGATTCCAAGGCACGACGTGGGCGGCCATAAACATAAAAAGGGTTGTTGGCCAGATTACCATCAGTATCAACAAACTTGATAGTTACCGTTCCGGTTTCACCAATGTTTAGGAAAAGAGAGTCAGGTTCGAAAAGAAATTTCAATTTTTCCTTTTTATCTTCTACATTATCCTGAGCAACTCCAACATTAAGTAACAAACAAATTACTGTAAAGTATTTCTTCATAATATCCTCCATATTATTACGGGGTTCCCGAATCTTTCTTTATATCTTCAAGTTTTATACAGTAAAGTCCCGAATTCATATCTGCAAAAAATATATAATCTTTATAAGGCTGAGCTCCCCAGACCATTGGTGCGTTGGGGATTTTACCTTTTTTATGATAAGGTAAATAATGACCAATTTCACGGCCTTGTTTGTAAATGTCCCCAAGAAGTTCACCGGAAATATCTACAACTCGTAATCCTCCTTGATAGTTTCCAGCGATTAATATATCTCCGAAGACCCACAAGTTATGTGAGCCAGCTTCTGGAACTTCATAAATAGCCTCTTCTTTGGGATTATCTGGGTCTGTAAAGTTTAAAAAATGAAATCCTCCCCTTGGGTTTGATGGCTGTCCTTTGGTAGCCATAACGCCCCATGGGAAATTTTCATCACCTGAAATAATATAGAAATTTCCAGTTGATTCACTCAAAAATGGAAATGCTGCGTGATTACGTCCTGTTGGATCTCCCATTGAAGCTAATTTTACTGGATTTGAAGGACTGCCTTGACCTGCTTTTGCCAACAAAGGGTTAAATTGAGTGTTTGAGCGATCAGCTTCATCAAATTTCATTCCACCAATGTCTACCGCGACAACGCCATCGCCCCAATTTGAAGAGTAGGCAATTCCATTTTCAATCCATACATCATGAATGCTGTGGCCTGGAGTATCCATTTCATAAGCACCAACACGAAATGGATTTGAAGGGTCATCAATATTAATGATATCATATTTACGTCCATTATTTACAGCATAAACATGATTCTCATATATAAATACATTGTGGACTCCACCTGTCATATCATCATTATACTCAGCTGATATCGTAACATTATATGGGTCACTTACATCTAATATTACAAATCCATTTTTTCGATTTGACGCCCCTTCTCTTGTAATTACCCCTACACGACCATCTTCAGATATTTTTACATCATTTACCGTTCGTGCATCAACAGTTATCGTATCAATAATTATCATACTATCTGGGTTTGTAACATCCCAAAAGTAAGCTTCTCCATTTGAACCCCATGTACCTGTAACAGCAAAATCTTTTCCTTCATGCTTATCCACTCCAGCCCAGACCCACAGATCACTTGTAAGGACATCTGATATCAATCCATGGCCAACAAGTTTTGCTTTTTTCTGAACATTTCTTGGGACAACCTTAATTGTCTTCTGAGCTGAGTAACCCCCAGAAGATGCAATAAGAGTATATAAACCTGCTGTTTCAGCCACAAATCTACCATCATCCGTTACTAGCCCTGCAGCAGGCAATCCAAACTTGCCATAATCTGCTTGACCAATATAAGTATAAGTAATTGGCGCATCGTCTATAGCACGATCGCTTCTATTCAAAGCTTTTGCATTCAACGCAAGCACGTCACCGGTACGAATCTCATCCTTTTCAGCAGATAGGGTGACATTGCGCACTGGAT
>JAPYOT010000066.1:0-2694 GCA_029938045.1 Fidelibacterota bacterium
ACCGATTCGCCATCACATAAAGCATCCACATCAAACTCAAAAGCATCCTCTAAAAATTCATCAATCAGTATGGGGTGTCCTTCAGTTACATCTGCATTCCGAGAGATATAATCAATCAACTGCTCCTTAGAATAAACAATTTCCATCGCCCGGCCGCCCAAAACATAACTGGGTCGAGCCAACACCGGAAAACCAATCTTTTCTGCCACAACCACCACTTCATCTAGCGTTCTTCCCGTGCCGTATTGTGGGCAGGTTACATGCAATTTATCTAATATTTTTCCGAACTTTTCCCTGTCTTCCGCCAAATCAATATTTTCCGGAGATGTTCCAATAATGGGTACACCGGCATTCGCCAATTGTTGTGCTATCTTTAAGGGTGTCTGTCCACCAAACTGAACCAGCACACCATCCGGATTTTCAAATTCAACTATATTTAATACATCTTCAAAAGTAACCGGTTCAAAATATAGCCGATCTACCAAATCAAAATCTGTACTCACCGTCTCCGGATTACAATTCACCATGATCGTTTTATATCCCTGATCCTGCAATCCGAATACCGCTTGAACACAGCAATAATCAAATTCGATCCCCTGTCCAATTCGATTAGGTCCACCGCCTAAAATAATGACTTTTTTCCCGTTAATAGGTTCAATCTCATTTTCTTCATCATAAGTGGAATAGCAATAGGGGGTCTGTGCAACAAATTCTGCCGCACAGGTATCCACCACTTTAAAGGAAGGATGAACCGATTCATCTTTTCTTTGATCTCGGATTTCCATTTCCGTTTTTCCAACCATTCGTCCGATTTGCTTATCAGAAAAACCATTTTGTTTTAATTCTTGTAGAGGCGAATCAATATGGTATGTGGATAATATTTTTATTTGTTGTAAAAACCAGGGGTCTATTTTTGTCACTTTAAAAATATCTTCAACGGATTGACCTTCGACGAATGCCTGACGAACTTTCAATAATCTAAAGGCCGTTGCAAACCGTAAAGTTGACATATCCAAGTTTCGGGCGCGACTTACATCCGGATCGCCGCCTGCCGCTGATTTTGGCTCTAATCCATCCAAGCCAACTTCTAATGATCGAAATGCTTTTTGAAGGGATTCTCGAAATGTTCGGCCAATGGACATGGCTTCCCCAACACTTTGCATCTGGACCCCTAAATGCCCGGATGCCGATGGAAATTTTTCAAAATCAAATCTCGGTACTTTGGTCACAATATAATCGATTGTGGGTTCGAAGGCGGCTAATGTTTTGCCTGTAATATCATTGGGTAACTCATCTAAAGTATACCCCACAGCCAGTTTTGCCGCCACTTTTGCAATGGGAAAACCCGTGGCTTTCGATGCCAACGCTGATGACCGGCTTACACGTGGATTCATTTCAATAACAATCATTCGCCCATTCTCAGGATTGACTGCAAATTGTACATTGGATCCACCCGTTTCCACGCCAATGGTTCGTAAACATAAAATAGCCCAGTTACGCATTTTCTGGAATTCCTTATCCGTCAGTGTCAAGGCGGGCGCCACCGTAATGGAATCTCCCGTATGCACACCCATGGGATCAATATTCTCGATAGAACAAATAATAATGGTATTATCAGCTGTATCTCGAATAACCTCTAACTCAAACTCCTTCCACCCCAATAGCGATTCTTCAACCAACACTTCCGTAATTGGACTTGCATTCAATCCGTTTTCAATTAATTCCTGGAATTCTTCATAATTATAAGCCACAGATCCACCCGTACCTCCCATGGTAAATGAAGGGCGAATAATAATAGGGAATTGCATCTTGTCTAAAGAAGCTTTTGCCTCTTGCCATGAATGTACAAAACCACCTTGGGCAGTTTCGATTCCTACTGCATCCATGGCTTCCTTAAATCTTTCTCGATCTTCTGCCTTATCAATGGCATCCACTTGGGCGCCAATAAGTTGAATATTATATTTTTCAAGGATACCCTGTTTATCTAAATCCATGACCAGATTCAAGGCTGTTTGGCCGCCCACTGTTGGCAAAATGGCATCCGGCTTTTCCTTTTGGATAATCGCTTCTACATATTCAGGAGTGATGGGTTCTATGTAGGTGGCATCCGCGAGATTGGGGTCGGTCATAATCGTGGCTGGATTTGAATTCACCAAGATGACGCGATATCCTTCTTCTTTTAAAGCGCGGGTGGCCTGGGTGCCCGAATAGTCAAATTCACATGCTTGCCCAATTACAATGGGGCCCGCACCGATGATTAATATGGATTCAATATCTGTTCGTTTTGGCATTTATTTCTTTTTAATAAATAGTGCATCATCAATTCCCTGGTTCACTTTATACTTTGAAAAAATCATAATCATTTCACCTACGAATTCATCTTTTTCTGCGTCAAACCCGGCATTCTTAGCGATTTTTTCAAATTCTTCTCTATCTGATCCTGGGCCACCAAAATCAAAAGGGTTTTGGGTTGTCCACCGACTGATCCCCTTTACACCAATCTTGAACACGGATTGTGCGGGAACCATCACGTCACTTACTTCAATATAATCTGTCTTAAAAGTAAATACACTTTCTGAATCCAAGTAAACACCTACTTCAGTAACGACCCATTCTTTTGCATCCACAAATACATCCATGGTGATATCTGGGATTTCATCCTTTTTTACTGAAACTGGAATTTTCAAAGAATCC
>JAPYOT010000066.1:2794-6867 GCA_029938045.1 Fidelibacterota bacterium
AAGCGCCTCATGTTTTAATATCCTTCTTTAAAAACACATATGTAGCAATCCCAAAACAGGCGACCGAATAAGCACCCAGAACTCCTAGCTTCTTTCCGATTTCTCCCCATGGAATAGGATCTTTGAAGGCATCCCACCAAACATTGAAATACTTCACAAAAACATATGGCTCAATTTTTTCAAATATTTCTAATGGAATACTCATAATCATATAGCCTATAATAATTAGAAATATGGTTCCAATAATTGGGCCAACTGCGTTATTGACCATGGTTGAAAACATAAAACAAAGTGTAGCAACCATGCACATGACCAAAATAGCCAGCAAAAATGAAAACGCCATTCGAACCCAAGCTTGCGATTCATCTAAGATAAGAATACCATTATCAATTACAATTAAATCACCTGTTCCCAATACGATACTCCCAATACCGAGACTCCAAAATGCACAAAAGATAAGAAGCAATGCGGTGTAGATATAACTGGCCATTAATTTGGATACCAATATTTTAAACCTGCTCACTGACCGCGTAAGTGTAATTCTAAAAATACCATTGGCGCCATCTGCTGCAACGGAATCCCCTGCAGCCAGCGTAACCAAAAATGGAATATGAATCCATAATGTGTTCATAATAATGTAAGTTGCCAGGAATGAATTGAGAATGGAGCCCACGACCATAAAAGTACCCCCCAATTCTCTGGCATAATCTCGGTGAAGTTCTTCACCGCCCACAGAAAACCCCCATAATATGAGTGGCATCAAAATTGAAATTCCAATAAATCCTATATAGCTTCTCCACCGTCCTGCAATCACCAACAATTCGTTATGGATTAATCCCAGCATCAGATTTGATTTTCCTTTCCTACTTTCGATAGAAATACATCCTCTAAACTGGTCCGAGGAATAACAGCAGAAACCTGAAGATCATTTTGAACCAACAACTGGACTAAATCTGATATTTTATCATGACTTACACCTACACTTAAAATGCCATTATTTTCTTCACATCGATGAATCCAGTCTTGGTTTGATAATAATTCGATTGCTGTCGCTAATGGATTCACATGAATTTCTGTCATCAGCAAATCGGAGTCTTTTAGTAAATCTTCTATGGGTCCCGCTGTTTTTAATTCCCCTTTGCTAATCATGGCAACATGAGAACATATTTTTTGAACTTCATCCAGCAAGTGGGACGAGATAAAAATGGTGATCCCTTCCGAGGCTAATTCCCGAACCAAGTCTCTCACCTCTTTCATTCCTTGGGGATCAAGCCCATTCGTTGGTTCATCTAATATTAATAATTTTGGATTGGATAAAAGCGCTTGTGCGATGCCTAACCGCTGTTTCATTCCCTGTGAATAAGTCTTTACCTTATCTTTGCCGCGGTTCCCCAAACCGGTACGATCCAACACCGTTTGAACCCGAGACATATTCGTTCCATCCATTCGAGCCAACATTTCTAAATTTGTTTTCCCAGAAAGATGTTTATGGAAATCTGCTCTTTCAATTAAGGCACCAACGCTGGAAAGGGCCTTATTTCCTAACTTTTGAACGGATTTCCCTTGTATAAAAACTTCGCCTTCATCTGGAGAAATCAAAGCGGTCATCATGCGAATCGTTGTGGATTTTCCGCTCCCATTCGGACCCAAAAACCCATAGACCGACCCATCTGGGATTTCCAGGTTAAGTCCATCCACTGCTTTTCGGAGGCCGAACAATTTTGTTAGGTTCTTTGTTTCAAGTATCATTTTATTGCCACCGATACACGGAGGTTGCGGCGTTTTTTAATTGTTGTTAAATCTGCAATCATGCACTGTTGCTTTCCATTAATTCTATAAATTGTTGAAATAGGTAACGGCTATCATGAGGACCGGGACTGGATTCTGGATGATACTGGACTGAAAATGCAGATATGTCTGTGCATCGAATCCCCTCCGAAGTGTCGTCATTTAGATTCACATGGGTTGCTTCTACATTGGACGGAAGTGAATCCAAATCCACAGCGAACCCATGGTTTTGGCTGGTGATTTCAACTTTTCCTGAATCTATATTTTTAACGGGGTGATTGCATCCGCGATGCCCAAATTTTAGTTTGAATGTTTTCGCACCTAATGCCAATGCTAAAATCTGATGCCCCAGACAAATGCCGAAAATGGGCTTCTTACCGAGGAGTTCTTTTACTGTTTTTATTCCGTACGTCACGGCTTCAGGATCGCCTGGACCATTACTTAAAAACACACCATCTGGATTAAAGTTCAATATTTCTTTTGAAGAAACGGTGGCTGGGAAAACGGTTACATCACAGCCGTGGCTTTCCAAAAGCCGGAGAATATTCGTTTTGATTCCATAATCAATAGCAGCGATTTTGTAATCGTTGGATGATGGCTTTGTATCGTTCCATACATATTGAGTTGGGCATGTGACTTCTTTTGCCAAATCCAACCCAGCCATAGATGGCACCTTCAATAGCTTTTCTTTCAGACTATCTATATCCAAATCCACTGAAGAAATAATGCTATTCATAGCCCCATGATCACGGATGTGACGCGTAATGGCTCGGGTATCTACCTGTTGGATCCCCACAATTTTTTGATCATTCAAATATTGACCAATGGACTGGTTTGATCTCCAATTGGAGGGAATCTCTGTTTCTTCCTTTATAACAAATCCTGCTACTTGGATGCGATCTGATTCTACATCATCTGTATTGACACCATAATTTCCAATGTGAGGGGCTGTCATAGTTACGATTTGTTTGCAATAAGATGGGTCCGTTAAAATTTCCTGATATCCGGTCATACCCGTATTAAAACATACTTCACCAGTTGTTTCGCCCACAAAGCCAAATGCACGGCCGGTAAATGAGCGACCATCAGCTAATAATAAAATGGCTGATTTCTGATTAGCCATATAGCGTAAATCTTTTAAAAGCTAAAAAAAAACGGCCGCCCTTTAATAAAAGGACGGCCGTTGTAGAAATATCCATAACAGAAATTCTTACTTTTTTAGGAAACTTAAAACAGGAATTATCAAATTTCGATTATTTTTTCGTGAGCGCCCATGAGCCATCCCAATCATCACCGGGCGGATTATCTCTGTAATGTTCACAACGTGGAATATAAACGCGGCTTGGATTTGTTTTTCTCCCTGGAAACATATCTTCGAGCTTGTCCGATGCTTTAAACGCTTCTATGGCTTTTTCCCACTCCTGATTCCGGTATAATGCCAATGCTTTGTGATATGCATCCAAAAGTTTATCATATCCCTTTGGCGTTTTTCCTTTTTCTGCAATCAGTTCAAACACTTGTGCCGGTTCGGATTTTCCCATGACAATTACATAATCCAGATCACGCCAAATGAATTTATCTTTACATGCTTTATATGTTTCATCGGCCACTTGAATATAAATGCCATATTGTTTCGCGGACGCTTCTAACCGTGCAGCCAAATTCACCGTATCGCCCATCATGGTATAATTCATGCGCATGGTTGAACCCATATTTCCCGTAACCATTTGTCCACTGTTAATCCCGATTCTGTTTTGCATATGGTGAACAATCTCCGGCCAGCGATCACCTTGGCCCTGCCATTTCTGTCGCAATTCGTCCAGACTCTCCTGCATTTTGATGGCGGTGATACAGGCCCAGTATTCATGATCATCCACAGGGGCCGGTGCACCATAAAAGGCCACAATGGCATCCCCAATATATTTATCGAGTGTCCCCTTATTATCCAGAAGGATATCTGTCATTTCAGTTAAGTAATCATTTAATAATTCCACCAAATCACTGGCAGATAATTTTTCCGAAAAGGCAGAAAAACTTTGAATATCCGTAAAGAAAGCAGTGTGGTATCCTTCGTTACCACCCAAAGATGGTTCTTCCTTCGCATCAAACATTTGATCGATGAGTTCCGGTGATATATACGCACCAAAAGTATCTTTTAAAAATCGCTTATCTTTTTCCACTATAAGAAAATTATAAAGGAATATACTCCCATAAGTCCCCATCATGGCCAAAGAAGGACGTACAATTTCCCACATGATTAATGATGAGAAAAACTGGCTGTATGT
>JAPYOT010000012.1:0-3913 GCA_029938045.1 Fidelibacterota bacterium
AAGATTTCCATTTCAAGAATTAACCCGGAAACTTCACCTTTATATGTGACCGTTTTGGCTCGCACTGCGGCTCCGGTGGTTACAGATACCATTTTGGCATCAATGGTGTAAGTATTGCCCAATTTTCCAATAGACCCGCTAATCATAAACTGGGCACCTAATAATTCACCCACTTCAGCTGCACACTCATCGGTCGTGCAACCAGATTGCTGCAAGCCCTGCTCATTCAGAATCGATTCAAGCATTTTTCGATCAATGAGCCGTATAGCATTTGTATTGGCTGCTTCGGATCGGAGGCGCTCTGTGAGCGTTTCTACTTCATATGTGGGGAGTCCTCTAGATTCAAAATCGAGGATTGCTACGGCAGGAATGGTGGACGTAGTTTGAGCATTAAGCATGACGCTCAATACACTGTAAATTACTACTATTGATAATTTTATATTTTTAAATTTTATATTCATGAAGAAAAATATGTTTTAATTGAGAAAGATTTTTATCTCAATCATAAGAATTTCCAACATATTCATTATGATTCCCAAGAGATATAAAACATGCCGTGATGGCTATCACAGTGGTATCATGAAATCAATAGATCACCACAACCGTAATTTTATTCACTTCATAACCCCCAGACTTATGATTCGATTGGGTAAATATAAATAATGGGTCTGTATGTAATGACCAAGAAAACCCTTAATTATATCTTAAATAACGATGAAAATGCACTTTTTTATGGTTTTAATGTCCAGAATTAACAAATAGTACCCATTCTAAAATGCAAGATTGAAATATATAGTGAATGATGAAGAATGGTTCATTCTCCAGTTAGGGGTTTAATTTAGCTTTGGCTCAATTCGGGATCGAATAATCCATGCAGAAGGATATCCTGATTTCACCAATGTTTGGCGCAGTGATTCCGCATGACGGCGGTCTATAAAATTCCCCATACGTACTTTATAATTGGGCGCTTCAAACACAATATAAATTTCTTCGGCGTAACCTTCGGCTAATGTCTGCCGCAATTGATCCGCATTCTCTTGAGTGCGCGTGGCCAAAACCTGCACACGAAACCCCTCAACAATGATTTGGGTTGTGTCGATTCTATTCTCTGGTTTCTCCTTTTTCATGGTCGGCATCAAGGGCGAAATAATCATAGGCCACCTGGGCTCAGGATCATTGAGTTTATCCGGATCAAAATCATTTTTATTTTCCTGAGCCAAACAAATACCCATGACACAAAAGACTAAAAAGTATTTCATAGCGTTCGAACATCTTCTGAAGGAATCCACCCTTTTTTTCCATCCAACAGAATCACTTCAATCCAGCCAGGTTGGGATGTGGAAATATCTACTTTCGTTCCTTCATGAATGCGAAATACCACATTTTCTCCCCGGGCGATGGGGGCAGACCGTACATCCACCACCGATGAAATTACAATGGCGGCCTGGTCTTCTGACACGGCCCAATATTTATCCAGCATAATCCACCCAGTAGCCATAACAGCCGTAATCAAAACACTTTGGATTAATCCATCAATTTTCCCGAAAATAAACCCATTATTTCGGATCATATAGAGTACCCCGAGTCCCATAAATAAAATGCCGCCAATGGTGAGCAAATCCAGAATGGTTAATTTCTCGATGATGGCTCTATAGAAAGCAACCAAAAAGAAGTCGTCCGGAGGCTGAATTCGATCCCTTACCTGGGCTTGAACATAATTCAAATTATAATGAATATCCTGATCTCTGGGCGAAAGAATACGGCCTTTTTCGTATGCCCAAATGGCCTGCCCAATATTCCCTATTCGAAAGTAAGCATTCCCAAGATTTAAGTATAAATCCTCATGGGAAACCTGTGCAGACAATTTTTCGTATGCTCTGGCTGCAGCCTCAAATTGCTCTGTTTCAAAATACCGATTGGCCCTGTTGAATAAAGAATCCGGTAATTGGGCAAAAAGAGAGGCAGAAAAAATCATAAGTATCATGGATCCTCTCATGCCAATGCCTCATCAATCTTTTTTAATATATCTCCCACTTGAGATTGGAGTGAATCTTCTGACTCCGATGCATGTGGACCGAATCTTCCGGCGTCACATAATTGGGTCACTGTCACAATTTCCCCAATCGATTCTGGGGATACCCGACCTTCCAACGCCATTTCCAGAGCTAAGGGATCCAAATTTTCTGAAGATAAAAATAATTTTGATTGAAAATATCGGTAAATGATCATGGATGTATGGGCAAAAATATCTTCTTGTGGCTTTGATAAATCTTTCATGGCCAACTTTAAGGCACCTTTTGATTTTCGAATATCAGCCGTGGAAATCCGAGTATCATTCATCTTGGAAAATATACCGGGAAAAACAAATAATGCCACGGCTATCCCATAGGTGGACCACACCCAAATGGGTATGGATTGCTGCCCTTTTTGGCGCCATTGGGGCGATTGCCTCCGGATATAACGAATATCATCCCCAATCATGGTAACATCTTCCCTGTTGAATCGGGTGGATGCAATCATATTTTTTTCCCCGGGAGAAACGGTAATGGGTACAGAATTAGACCGAGCCGTAATAAATTTTTCAACCTCAGGATTAAAATAGGTTAATGTGACTGGATGTAAACGGAAATTGCCCGCAGATCTTGGAATTAAGATATAGTCCATTTCTTGTTCGCCGGTTAAATCATCCCTGAATTCATCCCGTTTGAAGGATAATGTGGGCGGAAATACTTCCATATTTTGGGGAAATGAAATTTCACCCAAATTAAATTGATTGGGATTGCCCGTCCCCTTCACCCGAACTTTATAGGTAATGGCTTCATTCACTTTAACATTTGGTGTATCCACCCAGGATTCGATTTCAAACTGCCCCACTGCACCGGTGAAATCTGCAGGTGGTTCCTTCGGATATGGCGCAACGTCGATAAATAATGAATCAGATAGAATAAACTGGCGCTGGGTTTCCCGAAACATGGAATTGAAAAAAGGATCGGTAAATACTCCGCCAGAACGTTTTCTATTGGGCTTATCTACATTACAGGTAACCGTCATAGGTGCAATGGTTAATCGTCCCGTTTGGGTGGGAAACATGGCCGCTTTATATAAAGTTGCAACCTTATACCCCACTCCTTGAATCTGGATATCCCTGAATCGAACCGTTTGAGTTACGCGAAGATCTTCATTCCAAAATCCCACACTTTTGGGGTATTCTATATTTTCGATGGATAAATTGACGCGGGTAAACAAGCGGTAGGTCACCGTCACTTGCTCCCCGGGATATGCCTGTTCTTTATCTGGCTTTGCTTCAATAAACAGATTGGCCATTTCAGACCGTCCTGCACCCTTCTGAACCTGAATCCCTATGGGATTCGTTTGATATGTTTGTTTTCCAATGGTCACAGCCAATGATGGAATATTAAGTTTTCCGTCTGTTATGGGCAATAAGGTCCAACTCAAACTACGTGAACTGGTCATGGCACCATTCACCCATTGAATATTGGTTTGCTGGGCTGGTCCGCTTACAATTTTAAAATACTTTAATATAGGTGAAATATTTACATTTGGGATAGCGTCTGCATTTACAGCCACAATTTTAAATCCCAATGTTTCATTTTTGGAAATACGATTTACATCCACAGATGCCGTCACCGTCACTTGACTCCATAAAAATCCAATCAACAAAAGGGATTGAAGTGATCTGTATATAGATATCTTGTTCAAACTATCACCAATCTTTTGCCAGTTTTCGGGATTTCGACCGGGCAATTTGCTGTTTTTGCATTATTTTTTCATCCTGTTTTAGTGCATCTAAAATACTCTCAGCTTGCTTCAAATCCTGAGACTTTTCTTGTTCGGAAGCTTTTTGCTCTTTGGACTCCTGTTGCTCCGGATTCTGCTCTTGTTTTTCCTGTTC
>JAPYOT010000012.1:4013-35396 GCA_029938045.1 Fidelibacterota bacterium
TCTTCTTCTTTTTCCTCTTCTTCTTGCTGCTCTTGGTCTTTTTTATCTTCTTGTTCTTGTTCTTGTTCTTGTTTTTCTTTTTCCTCTTCTTGTTTATCCTCCTCTTTATCCTCCTCCTTATCCTTACTCTGATCCTGTTCCTGTTTTTGTTGATCTTCCGGTGGCTTCTCCTGATATTTTAAAAATTCATAATTGTATTTCGCATCTTTATCCTCAGGATTCAACTCCAGCGCTTTTCGATAAAAAGCCAATGCTTCCTCTTTTTTTTCACTTTTGAAAAAGGTATTCCCCAGATTATACATTGCTTTTGACTGCAATTGGACATCATGAGATTTCAAGGATTGCTCAAAACCATGCTTCGCCGTTTCCATATCCCCTCGCTGAAAAGCAGAAGATCCACGGCCAAATTGTGCCTGAGAATTATTTCCATTATCCATCAACACCGATTCATAATATTCCTGGGCGGCTTCATATTCCTGGCTTTGATAATGGGTCATGCCTTTATCCTGACCAAGCACCACTGCCAAAGCAACAAATCCTACAATATATCTTTTATTGCACAAATCGACCCCGCCATTCTTCTTTGTGTTTATTTCGGGTGGGCATAAGCATTCCTGCCAGCATAAGACCCATTGATAACACTGCGAATGATTGATATCGATCTTCATATTCGGAATAAATATGGGATTTTAAGGTGCGTTTTTCCATAGAATCAATGGCGGCCATAATGGTTCGAAAATTGGCCGGTTTATTATCAAAGCGAACATAAGTACCCTTCCCCGCATTCGCTATCTCTCGGAGAATGCCATCATTTAAAATAGATGTAATTAGTTTGCCGCTGCCATCCCGTTTATAGCTTCGAATCCCTTTTTTACCTTTAATGGGTATCAAGGAACCGGATGATGTACCCACACCCACCGTATGAATGATCATCCCCCGATCTGCTGCTTGTCGTGCTAAATCAATGGCCTGCCCTTCATGATCTTCTCCGTCGCTTACCAATACCAATACCTTATATTTGGAGTCATCTTCCGTAAATGCCGATAATCCAGTTTGCAGTGCAGAACTGAGAGCCGTTCCCTGGGTGGGAATCATTTGAGTATCAATCTGATCTAAAAACAACCGGGCCGCTTCATAATCCGTCGTGAGGGGTAAATACATATGGCTCGAACCGGCAAAAACAATTATCGCCACCCGGTCGCCCTTCAATTGTCGAATCATTTGTGAAATTTCAAATTTGGATTTTTCCAGTCGACTGGGCTTCACATCTTCTGCATTCATACTGGTGGATACATCAATGGCAAAGACCAAGTCTACCCCTTTGCGATCTACCGGTGCCAATCGAATGCCAATCTGAGGTCCGGATGCGGCAAATACCAATGCAATCAATGATAAAAACATTAATCGCTTTTTCCAGTTAAAACGGTTAGCATCAAATTTATGAAGTAAACGAGCCCGAAGATGATTCTCCGTCTCCGGAAGAATAGTATGTTTCCGGCTTTGAACCCTCCACAATATCCACATGAGGCTTAATGGGATGTAAAAATAAAGAATGAACGGAAACCGAAATTCAATCATAAACGCCGCCGAAATAATGTACGATCCAGGGTTTGACCGCCCATACCAAATATTAAAGCAGGAATCAAAAACCATCCGAATAATTCTTTATACCGAGTGTATTCTTTTATTTCAATTTCTGTCCGTTCCAGTGCATCTATCGTTTCATACACTTGTTCGAGACCGGCAACATTGGTGGCTCTAAAATATTGTCCATCCGTGCGTTTGGCTATGGACTTTAGTGTTGCTTCATCAATCTCGTTCCGGATATAACCCCGACCCGGAATGAATGATACATCTTGATTGGTGCCCGCTCCAATAGTATAAATTTTAATATTAAAATTAGATGCCAAGTCTGCCGAAGTGAGTGGATCTAACTCGCCTGCATTATTACTGCCATCTGAGAGTAAAATCATCACCTTACTTTTAGCATCACTATGGCGCAGCCGATTCGTAGCATTGGCAATGGCCATTCCGATGGCTGTCCCATCATAAGATTGTTCTGCCACATTGATCTCATCCATGAGAGACAGTAACACATCCTGATCCACCGTTAAGGGACATTGAATGAAGGATTCACCGGCAAACACCAACACACCAATTCGGTCTCCGCTTCTTGCATTAATAAAATCTTTGGCCGTTTTTTTCACCGCTTCCAGACGATTGGGAGAGAAATCTGTGGCCAGCATGGATGAACTAATATCAATAACGAGGACAATATCAACCACATCGACATTGGTTTCCTGCAGTGAATCGCGCAATCTTGGCCGTGACAGGCCCATGATGATCAGGGCAATGGTTATATATTGGAGCAAATGTAATATTCGGATGCGCATGCGGCCCTGGTGCTTCATGCGTTCAGAGATTAATGACGATGAAGAAAACCGAAGCGTACCTTCATTCTTTTCGCCGAACTTATGCCGAAAAATAAAAATAAGGGGAATGATAAATAACCCCAGAATTGCCCATGGATTCTCAAAAATAATCATTGATTCTCTTCCCAAAACTCCTTCATGTCTTCACCTACGATTAATTTGGATTTTTGTTTCAAATTTTTCCGTAATTGGCATAAAAAAGGGACCATAAAGATCCCTTTAAATAAAAGTAATTGATTGGTAAAAATTACCCCGGATTGTTATCCGATGGGTCACTTTCAGATTCCACTGAATCCTCAGCATCTTTTATTTCATCCTTCACCCCGTCAACAGCACCTTTGAATTCTCGAATACCTTGCCCCAATCCTTTGGCTAATTCCGGCAGCTTTTTCGCACCGAATAATAATAAAATCACCAGGGCAATAACGACCATTTCCCATCCGCCTGGCATGCCAGCAAATACTATTTCATGATGTAACATAATGACTCCTCCAGAATAAATATCTTTTAACGAGACCTAATTTAATGTTAAGGTAAGTATTAAGGGTCATAAAAATAAGTAATAATGATGGTAATTCCATTATGACTATTCTATTGCTAATGGTTACCGGAAATACCGCAGGAAATAATATGCAGCTGCAAAACCGATAATACTGGTAAAATTAAAAGTAAGTGCCAATCCAAACTGAATGGTAAACATGATTAAATCCAAGGTAATTACACCTGTCTCGTTCCCTACCAATCCCGCCAGATTAAAATCCACACTTTTAAGAAAAAATTCTCTCACAACACTGTCGGGCAGAACCCATCCAAAAAATTCCCCCAACAAGGTGCCAAATAGGGTACCAAAAAATAAAATCATTAAAATGATGCTGACAGCTCGTTTATTCATTGTATTCCCTTTGTTGTGTTTTTGGATCAATTTCCTGTTCGAAACGGTCATGGTCTAACACCCACTGCGTAATAGACCAGAATATATAAATGGCCATGAGTGGAAACAAAACCAATCCTCTAAAGAATATGATACTGAGGAGAATAATGATGAGGCCGACTAAACGCATATTATTCGATCGGCCCTTCCTAAAACTGAGTAGGGGGAATTTCGAGAATCGGACTGGACTAATCATTAGAAAACTCAAAATGGCCACCAATACAAGTGCCAGTCTTGGATCGCCCATATCGCCATAGGACTGGTAATTATATAGCATAAAACTGATAATGGTAATCGCTGCCAATGGGGTGGTTAGTCCCGTAAAATAGGGTTTTGGATTTTCTCCAGTATCTATATTGAACCTGGCTAATCGGATGGTTCCGAATAATAAGGGCATAAAACTGATGACGGCACCCAGTAAAAAGGGTAACCCTTCTACATAAACACTATATATCAGTATAGAAGGTACAGCGCAAAATGATATTGTATCTGCCAGAGAATCAAATTCCGTACCAAACCGGGAAGATAAACCCAATAATCGTGCCAGTTTTCCATCAACAATATCGAATAAACCACCCACCATCATTACCCAACCGGCTTTAATCGGTTCCCCATTCAGAATGAGCGTAATGGCCATGAACCCTAAAAACATATTAAAAACGGTAGCCATATTTGGAATGAATGATCGTTTCAATCGTTTCGGTTTATTCGTTCTACTTCTCATTTAATTTTTCCAATAATAGTTTCCCCGCCAATTACTTTTTGCCCCAATTCGACTTGAACGGCCACATGGGGGGGCATAATTAAATCGGTTCGGCTGCCAAAGCGGATAAACCCAAGGCGTCCTCCCTTATGCATTTTTGTGCCCACTTCCGCATAACATAATATTCTCCGGGCAATCAAACCAGCAATTTGCTTAATTTTATATTTTCCTGAATCATTGACCAATACCGTGATTACCTGTTCATTTTCATCTGATGCCTTATGGTCAAATGCTGCTAAAAATTTTCCGGATTTTCTTTCCACAGATTCCACGGTACCTTCTATGGGTACACGATTTGCATGCACATTAAACACATTCAGAAAAATGGATACTATTTTTGCCGACTCACCTACATTCGGATCATGGATATCTTCTACCCTTACCACCTTTCCATCTGCAGGGGAAATAATTAATTTTTCATCCATGGGAATAACCCGTTGGGGGTCTCGAAAAAAATTGAGCGAGAATAAAAAGAAGAATCCAAGGACTCCATAAAGAATGGATAAGGGGGTGCTCTCCCATGCATGGGCAAAAATACCTAATGTAAATGTCACCAAAAAAAGTGGAATTAATATGATTCTACCTTCTTTTGCAATCATCTTAAAGTTTTCCCAATTTTAACGTTTTATTAAAATATCTACCATCCCGCCATATACGTAATTTTACTTTGTCTCCCGGCCTCAAATCATTGATTTCTATTATTTCTAATATATCTTCCAGACTCAGTACCTTTTCATTTTCTACCGCAATGATAACATCACCATATTCTAATTGCGCTTTTTCGGCAGGGCTGCTTTTCATAATATGTGTCACAATCACACCCTCCGTAATGGGTATATCCAAATAAAGGGCTGTTTTACGATCTAAGGGCTGAGCGCGTAAACCTGTAGAAAAATCGCGTTCAATTCGACCTTTGGTTTTCAATTCTTCCGCAATCCGCCGGGCCCGATTGATGGGGATTGCAAATCCAATACCGATGGATCCTTGTCCCACATTCGATCCTGTAAAAATAAACGTATTAATCCCAATGAGTTCTCCATTGGCGTTAACCAAAGGACCACCGCTATTCCCAGGATTAATGGCTGCATCTGTCTGAATCATATCCTGAAAAACTTTACCGCTCTGTAATCCAAAATCAAGATCCTTTCCGCTGATGATACCTACCGTCGCAGTAGGTTGTTGATTCACATCGAATAAACCAAAAGGATTTCCCAAAGCGATAGCCCATTCACCAATGATGAGATCATCGGAATTCCCCATATTAACAAAAGGGAAATCAGATCCATCCAGCTTTAATAAGGCCAAATCCGTAATCATATCCACACCCACAACCTCTGCACTGAATTCGTCACCTCCAGGAAGTTTTACAATGATGGTTGTTGCATTTTCAACCACATGGTTATTGGTTAATACATAGCCATCGGGACTGATCACGACTCCGGAACCAGACCCTTTAACCTCTTTTTGGCGAATTTGGGGCGGAAAAAAATATTCAAACCAGGGGTCCCGTTGAAATGGATTCACTGAGTAGCGGCGCACCTGAGTTACATTGATGCTGGCCACAGCAGGACTTGCCATTTCTATTGCGACTGTAATGGCATTTTTCCGACTTTTGTCAACATTGGATTGCCCACGGATCCCAACCCACGCCAAGAGAACGATAATAATTAACGCGTATTTTTTAATCATCATAATCAACCCGAGTTAATACGAGACCTTGGGGCGGTGCTTTATAAATATTCACATTTTCAATTGGATGATTTATCAATTCTTTAAACTGTTCTATTTTAATTTTTCCCCGGGATATTTCTAACATAGTGCCCACCAAATAGCGAACCATATGATGTAAAAAGCGATTTGCCGAAACATGATAATTTACCACGTCACCATTTTCTTTCCATACTGAATCATAGATAATACACCGACGGTGATCTAAATCTTCTGAATTTTTACTAAATGATGTAAAATCATGATTACCAATAATGACACTTGCAGCTTCATTTAATAGGGACAAGTCCACGGGCCCAGTTGGCCACGTATAGTTACGATCGAGTAAAAAAACATTCGTTCGACATCGATACTGGTAGTATCGCCGAAGTGCAGAAAAACGTGCATGGAATTCCGGTGAAACAACTGCACAGTCCATCACCCGTACATCCCGGGCTAAATTCCCATTAAGCGCATCCTTCAATGCACATGTATCCATGTCAGTATTAAAATCAAAATGGGCAACCTGACCCATAGCATGGACACCTGTATCTGTTCGTCCAGCACCATGAACTCTAATCAACTTTTTCTTATTAAGAATTTGAAGGGCGTCCTCTATTTCACCTTGTACTGTTCGTTCTTTATTTTGCAGCTGCCACCCACGAAATCCAGTACCGTCATAATGAAGGGTAATTTTAAACCGTGGCAATGGAATGGATCCCCCAGTAAAATATAGAAATAATCACCATTTGAAATAGATGGTTACCTTCGAATGGGATGGGAAAAGTCACCCCCCTTGGAAACTGTTCCCCGTACCCCCGAAGTTTCATGGCCATGGCAACATCATCCGCCCGTCGGAGTTGATGAACAAGTAATCCGGGCATTTCTTT
The DNA here is from genome assembly GCA_029938045.1 of Fidelibacterota bacterium. Classification (GTDB taxonomy): domain Bacteria; phylum Fidelibacterota; class Marinisomatia; order Marinisomatales; family TCS55; genus TCS55. The sequence goes on from JAPYOT010000012.1 coordinate 10,737, forward strand.
TGCCGCAATTTGAACTTGTTTCCATCGTGTAAAGCCAGATTCCAATCCTAATGCTCTTCGACTATTTCGTAAGGATTGCCAGTTTGATTGAAATGTGGGGTAAAATCGTAAAGTCATGCTCAAAAATAAAAAGAAATCTTCAACACCTCTCCAGGATGTGTTCCATTTTAACCATATACTCCTAAAAAACGTTACAATATTCTGGCTGGGCGTTGATTCTAAAAAGAACGTCATCGCTCCCGCCATCATGGTCAATTTTAAAAATCCTATAATTGCCTCCATAAGAATGATACTGAGGGAATTATCTGTTAATAAAAGTGAAAAAAGGACATACAATAATATCATAACGGGAAAATAGAATAGGAATGGTTTTAAGCGAATGCCCACCCGATGGATATGTGCTTTATTTATCCATGCAATGCTAATAATAATGAATAAATGAATTCCCCATTCTCCATAGGTGAATGACGTGAGCAAGGAGAATGAAAAGCCCAGAAAAAACCATAAATTGACTAAAGGATGTGCAAACATTGAATGCTTTATTTAAAAGTGGATGATGAAAGAATATCCAACCCCAACCATTTCTGATGGCACCCATGGTTGGACTGTCAATTCCTTTTTACTACCAATCCTCTTTAAATACAAGGCATCAATGGCAGATACCATATGATTCAGAACGATGGCTCCCGCACCAAAAGTAGCGACTTGTTTCATTTGATCACTCAAAATGCGTTTTTTTTCAAACGCATTACGATTAGAATCTTCATCCCAATCCCAACTCCATCGCAAGTCTGTATCATAAATATCATCCACTTCACGATTCCGTAAATGTTCTTCGTTATAATCTTCAATTGATTTAAAATTCCCAATATCCACCCAATATTTATGATTTTTACCCGCAGATGAGATTGCCGCATGTTCTACGGCAAAAGCGATATAATTTTTCTTTAATATATTGGCATATGTTGTGGACCCTAAACCCAATACCAACAACCCGGTTTCCACATAAATAAACATTCGGCTCCGATCAGGATATTGCAATGATTTTTGTCCCCACCCAGGAATCAAAGCTGATTGAATTACTGGATCCAAAGTCTTCCTGGGTTTTTCTTGAGATAGGGAAAAACCAGAAAATAGAAATAGGCTAATTAGGATGGGTTTGAGCGTCTGATAAACCATATGATTTGTATCAAAGTTAAAATAAAGCACATGTGTGCGAAAACACTTCCGTATCGGGTGAAAAATGTCATGCCCTGATTCAGTGGAACCTTTCCCATAAAAACAGTTCGTTCACCGTATTGTATTTTTTCTGCCACTTTCCCTGAAGGATATATGATTCCTGATATTCCCGTATTTGCACTGCGCACAATACCAATTCGCGATTCCACAGCTCGTAACCGGGCTAGTTCAAAATGTTGTCTCACTCCAGATGAGTTCTGTAACCAGGCATCATTGGCTTCAATCGTTAAAAATTGAGCGCCATGTTGAATAAATCCTCTTGCCGCCATGGGATGGCTCGATTCATAACAAATCAAATTGCTAAATCGAATAGAATCAATTGGAAAGGTTGTAAATGCTGATCCTGAGGTAAAATTAGCTTGACCGAAATTCAACTTTTTTAATTTGGGAAATTTTGGCGACAAAGGAATATATTCCGCGAAAGGTACCAGAAATATTTTATGGTACATTTCGTTTCCATTAATTCCCATGTAAATCGCGCCATTGTATACTCGACGTCCATTGGAATCTCTTGAATAGTCAGCCGTTCCCATGAGTATTGGAATGCCCGTTTCTATCACCTGTTGTTCATATTGATGCCGTTTGGAAGAGACGCGCATATATACAGGCAGTGCCGCTTCGGGCCACAAAACTAAATCCGGCTCCATGGCCATGGCTTCTGTATGTAATGAATCCATCAATTGATATAATTGATTCCGATAAGACGTTTCCCATTTTTGATTCGGATTTACATTGGGTTGTAAAACCGCTACGTTCCGATAGGGTTGATCTTCATTAAAATCATATTTGGCCAACCGAACCGTGCCATAAATCCAAGGAATAAAAAATAAAATGGACAAATAAATAATTGCGTTACGTTTGTTTGCTTGTCCACGAAGTGTAATGTATAAAACAACATTGATTAATAGTACCCAGAACCCCACCCCTTCTGTACCGGTAAACTCAACCATTTGAATCACAGGTAAAAACACGGTTTGAGTTGTAGCCAAATTCGCCCAAGGAAAACCCAATGGACCAAAACTTCGAATCCATTCCATCGTTACCCATAAAAAGGGTATCACACTTAAACTATTGAAAGTCTTTTTTTCTATCCAGGCAATTAGCCAACCCAAGGATGCCCAGAATATTCCCAAATATAAAATGGCTGCAATCATCGACACCAAAACGATGGGAATACTGGCACCGGAGTTTAATCCAATCCAGTAAAGTGAAATCATGTTGGCAATCACAGCGGCAAAGAAGGACCATCGTGCGGACTCTTTCGGCGATTGTGTTTGCCAAATATGAATGAGTGGTAAAAAACCAAACCAAGCGGTAACGCCCGGAATTGGAGGGAAAGCGCATCCAATAAGAATGCCTGAAATAATGGCCAATTGAAATGGCGATCGGTTAAAAATCTTGTGCTTCATCGGGATCGGTCTAAATATTGCTGAAGTACTATTGCGGCAGCTGTTTCGTCAATCCGGCCTTTGTTATGACCCGTTTTTACATTCTGTAGAATCAGTGCTTTTTTTGCACTGACAGAGCTCAATCGTTCATCTTCTAAAGATACAGATAGATCAATTTCCTCTTTCAGTTGCTGAACGAATAGAGTGACAATTTCGGTCTGTTTGGTTGTTTGCCCCCCCATCCCCTTTGGAAAACCCACAACTATATGCTCCACACATTCATCCGTTATAATGCCATTTAATTGTCGGAAAAGATCATTCCCGTTTTTATACGTAATTGTTTTATAGGGTTTCGCAATAATTTTTAAGGGATCTGATAAAGCAAGGCCAACCCGTACATTCCCGTGATCGATGCCCAAAATTCGTCCCATATTATCTGAACCCCTTAATAGAATACGATCAGTGCTTTGATCGTTCGACGGAATCGATATTTTTAATCTTACTCATGATACGAACCACCCGATCCAGCTGTTTTAAATTATTAACCTGAAGGATGAAAATAGCAGTAGCGATCGCTTCTTTTACTTTAATATCAACAGATGTCAAATTGATATTGAGTTTTGAAATTGATTCAGTCAAATCCTTTAACAATCCCTTTCGATCCTGCCCAATCACTTTAATTCGTACATTGAAAATATCATTTCGGGCCACCTCCCACTCCACCGGAACCAAACGATCTGATTCCTCCCTTAAAAGAGGTAAACTGGAACAGGATGACCTGTGAACGGTCACACCTCGCCCTCTTGTGATAAAGCCAACCATATCGTCCCCGGCAATAGGGTTGCAGCATTTACCAAAATTGGCCATAATGTTGCTTATTCCTTCCAATTTAATGCTTTTGCTTTCTTTACGGGCGAAACTGAAAAAGCTTGAGGATGCTTCCGATTCGTCCTTTTCGTCCAGTTTTTCCTGTGGTGTAATTTTATTCAAAATATCTCGAATGGAAATATTTCCTTTACCCACAGCTTCTATTAACTGTGCTTCTCCTCCGAATCCAAATTTCGAAAATGCATTTTTAACATCATTCTTCAGGTTTAACAATTTTAAACGACGGAGACTTTTGGTGATTATTTCTTCGCCAATTTTTACACTTTCGTCACGCTCTTTTTTATTTAAATATCGTTTAATATGGTTTCGTGCTTTCGATGTAATTGCAAATTTGAGCCACCCATAATTGGGACTCTGAGAATTACTTGTAATTATTTCAACCGTATCCCCATTGTGCAGTTCACTATTCAGGGGAACTACCTTATGATTAACTTTCGCCCCGAGGCAAGAATGCCCTACTTCTGAATGCACATTATATGCAAAATCCAACGGGGATGCTTTCACAGGCAATTGTACTAAATCCCCTTTTGGCGTAAATACAAATATTTCATCTCCAAATAGATCAATTTTTAGTAAATGCATAAATTCTTTTGGATCATTTTCTTCGCTTTGAAGAATGTCCAATAATTCCCGCAGCCATTTTACATGGCTATCCACCTGCTTAGCATTTTGAGACCCTTCTTTATATTTCCAGTGGGCTGCCACGCCAATTTCCGCTGTCTGTTCCATGTCTTGGGTGCGAATTTGAATTTCAACTAATTTTCCTCCTGGCCCTACAACTGTTGTATGAATGGATTGATATCCATTACTCTTTGGTGTGGCGATAAAATCTTTAAATCGTTCTTGGATTGGTTTGAAATTTTGATGCAGCATACCCAATGTCAGATAACATTCTTCTATTTTATCGACGACAACACGTACGGCCAAAATATCATAAATCTCTTCGAAAGCTTTACCTCTTTTAACCATTTTTCCGTAAATGGATGTGTGTGATTTTGGACGGCCAGACACTTGGGGTTTAATATTATATTCACTGAGTTCTTTTACGAGAGAATCTGTAATATTTTTAATATATATTTCCCGTTCTTTTACAGAAGATTTTAATTTTTTTTCAATTTCCTTATAGGGTTCAGGATTCAGCGTTTTCAATACAAGATCATCCAACTTCCACTTGACTTTAGCCATGCCCAACCGATGGGCAAGAGGTGCGTACACTTCACGCGTTTCAACAGCAATGCGGTGCTGTTTAATGCGGGGCATATATTCAATGGTGGACATATTATGGAGCCGGTCCGCAAATTTAATAATAATCACACGTAAATCCTTCGCTACAGAAATGAGCATTTTCATGAAATTACCAGCTTGTTCCGCTTTTCGACTGGAAAAACTGATCCCCCCCAGTTTGGTGACACCATTAACTAAGCTGGCAACATCCGCACCAAATGTTTTTTCAATTTCTTGAAAAGTTGCTTCCGTATCCTCAATGGTATCATGGAGTAAACCACCGATGATTGTAATTGGATCCATTTTCCATTCGGCCAGAATCTTAGCAACTTCCACGCAATGATTTTCAAAGTATGGCTTTCCGGATCGTCTTTTTTGTCCTTCATGGTGACGGGAACCAAATTCGTAAGCCTGCCATAATTCTTTTTCAAGATTTTCGTTTTTAATTTGCTCGTTCTGAGATACTTTTTTAACTAGATCCTGAAATGGTCTTGGGAATTCTCCAACAAGAAAGGGAACGAATTTAGAAAGGGGGTTTTTCATTAGAATGTAGATTCAGATTCCATATCATTAAAAGCAGACATATTTTCAAAACGAGCAAACCGATCAACAAATGTGGCCTCCACAATACCGGTCGGTCCGTTTCGCTGTTTCGCCACTATAATTTCTGCCTTCCCCCGATCTTCGTCTTCGTGGGAATAAACCCAAGGCCGATATAAAAAGATAACCACATCGGCGTCCTGCTCAATCGCACCTGATTCACGAAGATCAGATAACTGGGGACGACGGTCGCTTCTACTTTCAACGGCACGGGATAACTGGGACAATCCAAGGACAGGTACTTCAATTTCTTTTGCCAATGCTTTTAATGATCGAGAAATCTGAGAAATTTCCTGCTGCCGGTTTTCAGACCCTTTTGGACCCGTCATGAGCTGAATATAATCCACGATAATTAAACCAATATCATGTTCTGCCTTTAATCGCCGAGATTTTGCCCGTACTTCCAATACAGACATTCCCGGTGTATCATCAAGATAAATGGGTGCCTCGGCTAGACTTCCCACCGCAATACTTAAATTTTTCCATTGGGCTTTTGGTAATTTTCCAGTACGAACCAAATGACTATCCACTCGCCCTTCAGCACATAACAATCGCATGGCCAATTGATGATTCGCCATTTCAAGACTAAACATTCCCACACCTGTTTTTTCCATAACAGCTGCATTCCGGCCCATGGATAATGCCAAGGCCGTTTTCCCCATACCGGGACGGCCTGCGACGATAATCAATTCCCCGGGATGGAAACCGGACGTTATGTCATCTAAATCAATTAGTCCTGAAGGCACCCCCGTTACACTCCCCGGTTTGGATGCAATTTTATCCAATTCTTCAAACGTATGATGGAGAATAGGATCAATGTGCTGAAATCCTCCCCGTAATCTTTTTTCCGAAATGTTGAAAATGGCAGATTCAGCCGAATCCAAAATATCATCTACATCTTGAGAGTCTTCGAAAGCATCCTTTGATACTTCATGGGCAACTTGAATTAATGTTCGTAAAAGGTGCTTTTCTAATATAATTTTTGCATAATGTTCAACATTGGCTGTTGTGGGAACCGATTCAGCCAATCCAGTGACATAATACGCACCCCCAACTCCTTCTAATTCTTTTTTCTTCTTTAACCTATCCACAACGGATATGGCATCAATGGGTTCACCCTTATCAAACAAATCACTCATACAAGAAAAGATGCGAACATGAGCGTCTTTATAAAACTGATCCGCGGACACCCATTGCATGGCCTTACTTACAGCTTCTTTGGTGGTAAGCATAGACCCCAATACGGCTTGTTCAGCCTCCAAGGCTTGGGGTTGAGCCGTTAAATTTAATTCATTTTTCTTTGCCATTTTATTTATGCATCAATAATGGACCGAATCCATTTGAAATCTTTCCATGTTTCTGGTTTCCAATTTGGGTTCCTCAATAACGCAGCAGGATGGTAAGTCACAATGAGCGGCGTTCCATGATAATCGTGCAGAATACCGCGCATACTTTTCAACGGTTTATCCACATTGAGAAGGGTCTTTCCCGCGACTCGGCCCAAAGCTACAATGAGTTTTGGCTGAATCAAATTAATTTGATGAATTAAATAGGGCTCGCATTCACTCACCTCATCAGCAAAAGGATCCCTGTTATTCGGTGGTCTGCATTTTAATACATTGCAAATATATACATCTTTTTGGCGAGACCTATCTATCGCTGTAAGAATTTTATCTAATAATTGACCAGCACGGCCGACAAATGGTTCTCCTTTTAAATCTTCTTGTTCGCCCGGTGCTTCACCCACAAGAACCAAAGAGGCATTTGGATCACCAACGCCAAATACAAATTGCGTTCGTGAATTACCCAATGCACAATTGTGACATTCATGTATTTGTTCGTAAAATTTAACTAAATCCGACGGATAGTCAGAATTTATTGTGGGTCCTGTAGGAGACAATACCGCCTTCTTTTCCAAAAATAATTCATCCCCGAATAATTCACGGGTTTGTTTTAAATAACGGTTTACAGCATCGGAAGAAACTGGACCCATGGATTGAAATTATCCGGCAGGACCTATGCTTCTTCTTCTGGCTTTTTCCAAACTAATTCACCGTTAATGAATTCTTTGACTGCTACTGTTGTGACTTTTTCAACTTCTTCATAATCTTCTGGATTTTTTTCAAAGATCTGGTCGTAAACGCCCATTTCAACTTCCTCATTTGACACCATCATTTGGTCCGTGATTCTGTTATTCAGCACTTGCTTTGCCCGTTTGGACATGACCACAACTGCTTCATAAAAATCCGGTGTTTGGTTTGCTATTTTTCGAATGGATATTGATTTAAGAGCCATAGTACACTTCCTCGTTTTCATGTTGTAAAATATTCATTATTTCATTGACGGCACGACCCACATCATCATTAATAATATGGTAAGTAAAATTAGACTTGTATTCTAATTCTGCATTGTATCTCTCCAGCCGTTTTGTAATTCTTTCTTCAGAATCGGTCCCTCGATTCACCAACCTTGTTCGTAAATCGCCCAAACTGGGTGGTTCAATAAATATAGATATGGTTTTGTTTGGGTATAATTTTTGCAATACAATAGCGCCCTTTACATCCAATTCTAACAGAAGATAGTCCTCTCCTTTAATCGCCGCTTCTATGGTGGTTTTTAAGGTCCCGTAATAATAATCTCCATGAATCTGTTCCCATTCTACAAATTCATTATTTTCTATGCCTTTTTTAAAAGCCTCATTCGTTAAAAAAGTATAATCAACCCCATCAACCTCCCCATTGCGTTGCTCCCTTGTCGTACATGATACAGAAAAATGAATCGTCTCATCCCGTTTTTGAAGTCCACGGCATAAGGTTGTTTTTCCTGATCCTGAGGGTGCTGAAATAATAATGATATTTTTCATATTTATAGAATATTTTGAATTTGCTCTCGCATTTTTTCTGTTTCGACCTTTAACGTTATCACATGATTGACAATATGTTCGGATGAACTTTTTGATCCAATTGTATTGATTTCTCTACCCATTTCTTGAAGAAGGAAATTCATTTTTTTCCCCGCCGAACCCTTTTCAATCAATAAGGATTCAAATTGTTGAAAATGGCTTCTTAAGCGAACCGTTTCTTCCGTCACATCTGCTTTTTCAGCCAACATAGCAATTTCCTGAGCAATGCGCGCCTCATCTACCATGCTACCACCCAATAATTCAGCAATGCGCAATTTATAGCGTTTTTCCCGTTTTTGAAATTCCTTCGGTAATTCTTTTTCGACTTGATTTAAAACTTTTTTCAGGATGGTTAACCGATCTTCAAAATCTTTTTTGAGTTTCTCCCCTTCAGACTTACGCATTTGTGTCACTTCATCGCAGGCACTTTCTACTGCTTTGATTAATAATTCTGATTCAGGAGAATCTATATCCACATGCGTAAACAGGTCGTTAGCATTCACAATGTCACCCATATCCAAATGACGGCCATATTCTTTTTGAATATTAAGTAAAATGCTTTCAATGGCTTCAAACCTATCTTTGTTAAAAGAAAGGGTCTGAGACTGACCATTTCCTTCTATCTCAAAATTTACATGGACCGTACCTCTAACGAGTTTTTCTGAAACGATATCCCTAATTTTTTTATCATCGGAAGGATCAATATCAAGTCCACGGATTTTAACATCAAGAAACCGGCCATTCACCGCCTTGATTAAGACGATAACTTTACCAGCACTTTTTCCGGTAACACCTCGGCCATATCCTGTCATACTTTGAATCATAATATTTCGCTCTGAGAAGAGCCGGTAAATTTACACTTTATATATATTGTATTCCAATGAATGCGTTGGTTCTTTTTATTGATTTTTCCCTAAATTCAACCATGAAGAAAAAAGTGTTTATTACAGGTGCAAGCAGTGGGATTGGCGAATATTTGGCTTACGCCTATGCTAAACAGGGGTTTCTTATTGGATTGGTCGCTCGAAGAAAGGAGCGACTGGATCAAGTGGCAACTCAATGTTCAGAATTTGGTGGACAAACTAAAGTATATGCAGTGGATGTATTAAATAGATCTGACTGCAAAAAGGCCATTGATGACTTTATTGCTCTACCTGGAGAAATGGATACTATTTATGCCAATGCAGGTGTGGGAAGTCCCGATGGATTAAGTTCCGGCAGTGCTGAAATAATGAACCATGTGTTAAGTGTCAACATTCTGGGTGTTACCAATACAGTCATGCCTTTTATTCCCCATTTGAAGAAAATGCGAAAAGGAAAATTTGCAATTATAAGTTCTGTGGCCAGTTTTCGGGGGTTGGCCCATCATGCCGCCTATAGCGGCTCCAAAGCAGCCGTTCGAAATATGAGTCAAGGGTGGGGAACCGCCCTTCATAAATATGGCATTTCTTTTACGGCAGTTTGTCCGGGATTTATCAAGAGTGAAATGACCGGAGACAATGCCTTCCCCATGCCATTTCTCATGGAAACGAATGTTGCGGTTCAGAAAATTATGCATGCAGTAAATCGAAGAAAAAAAGTATTTATTTTCCCCTGGCAAATGAAATATTTTATGATCCCCCTCATGAAATGGGTACCGGATTGGATGTTCCGAAGATTTGGGATGTAATCTCGCTGGGTCGCGGAACAATTTTACACTATTAAGGAACATCCACTATTTTGTCTGCATTTTATTTATGATTTAATTTGAATTAAAATCAAGTAGATTCAGGGTTATGGCTAAAGAAAAAAATAAGAAAAGATCAAGGATTCCCAACGGATATAATGCCGAAGATAAAAAGCGGCGAATTGCCTGGCTTAAAGAATATACCGGGTTCAATTACAAAGATTCCCCTGTGAATCCACCGGAGGAGCTAAAAGGAATCATCGAAAACCATATCGGGTATATGAAAATCCCAATGGCAGTTGCTGGCCCCATGCAGTTGGATGGTCAATATGCCAAAGGTGAATTTTTTGTCCCTATTTGTACATTGGAGGGTACCCTTGCTATTTCCATGACACGGGGCATGTATGCATCTTCTATATCCGGCGGCATTCGAGTTCGTCATGTAAAACAAGAACTGTCTCGAGCACCCGTATTTATTTTTGAAGATTTGAATGATTCATTTGAATTCATGCGCTGGATAGATGAGCATTATGACGATATTAAAAAAGTGGCTGAATCAACCACACGGCATGGGAAGTTATTAAGGGTTGATCAATACCCTGTCCAGAATTATGTCATACTTGATATGATTTTAGATACAGGAAATGCCGCCGGACAAAATATGGTTACTCTGGCAGCTAAAGTCGCATGCGATTACATTAAGGAACAAACGGGGCATTCGTTTATCCTTGAATCTGGTTTCAACAGCGATAAGAAAGCATCTTCCCGCAATATGATTATGGGACGTGGGCACAGTGTTTTGGCAGAAGTAACCCTGACCCATTCCATTATGAAACGATTCCTGGGGATCACCGCCAAAGATGTAGAAATATTCCAACAGTTAGGACCCACGATTACTACCATGGCCGGCACCTCAGGGTGCCACCTCCATGTTTCTAATGCCCTGACTGCTATTTATTTGGCCACAGGACAGGATACTGCATGTGTGGCTGAAAATGCCATGGGTCATTTTCAGACAGAACAAGTGGAACACGGTATAAAATGCAGATTAACTCTTCCTTCTCTTACCGTTGGAACCGTCGGTGGCGGAACTCGCCTCCTACCCCAGCAGCAAAATTTGGAATTCTTAGGTTGTAATGATGGTGATCATTCCGCTCGTAAATTGGCAGAAATCATTGGTGCATCCGCACTCGCGCTGGAAATTTCCCTAATGTCCGCCATTGCTTCGGATACGTTTGCCATGGCTCATATGAAATACGGTCGAAAGTAAATGGATCAGGCTTCCGTTCTTGACAATCCAAAATATACTTATTTAATCAAAAAACAATCTGCCTTTTTTCGTATTTGGAAAAAGCTGTTTTATTACTATACCAAATTTGTTTTTCTTTGGTACACGCCACTCAAAGTTTATGGACGGGAAAATGTTCCCAATACCTCTTTCATTTATTCCTGTAACCATAATAGCCATATGGATGTGGCTTTACTTGCAGCATCCGTTAACAAAAGTTTTAATTATTTTGGAATGTTGGCGGCTAAAGATTACTGGTTTGATAACCGGTTCAAACGATTCTTTATGAGGATAATTATGAACTTGATTCCCATCGATCGTAAAGTAGATGGTATTCGAAATTTTTCTATCGATGACACTATTGCATTATGCAATACTTTCATGGCTTTTGAAAATCGAAACTTAATTATGTTTCCGGAAGGAACCCGGGGAAATCCAGGTGAAATGCGGCCTTTCAAAACAGGCGGTGCAATTTTCGCAATCAAACTAAATGTCCCAATATTGCCTGCATTGGTTTTCGGTTCACATAAGGCTTGGCCTAAGGGTAAAATATTCATGCGCCCCACCCCTATTCAGATCCACATTTTAGATCCCATATATCCTGAGCAGTTTATCCAGAGAAATTCTTCGGGGGAAATCGATGAAGATAATATCAGACAGGCTGCCAAAAAAATGACAACAGAATTGGAAAACACAATCCGTGAAAAAGGAAAAGTATTCTATGGATAAATCGTATAAAACCAAATATGAAAAGTTCTTTGCCCACACCCATAATACTTGGGGACATAAATGGGGATATAAAGATACAAAATTTATTCTTAACGATGACGGCTCTGTTAGAATGGGTGGCGACCGCTATGAATTATGCGGTGCGGACCTGCCAGATTTACTTCCATATGTAGAAGAAATGCTGGGTATCAAAATTGACCCCAACGATACACTTCCAGAGGTTGAGAATAAACCGGTTCGGGATGCCCAAATTAATGAATCGTTTATGCATCAGGTTAAATCAACATTCCCCGAAGATAGATACAGCATTTCAGATGACGATCGATTAATCCATAGCCACGGCCAAACCACCTCAGAAGAAGTATACAAAGTGCTTTATTCCGAAGTCAAACGCAATATTGATTTGGTCTTTTATATAGAATCAGAAGATGAAGCAGTTCAACTCATTAGTTTCGCCAATCAATTTGATATATGCCTAGTCCCTTTTGGCGGCGGGACCAGTGTGAGTAGCGCCCTTATTATCCCTGAATCAGAAACCCGTATGGTTGTGGCCGTAGATACGCGCCGTATGGATAAAATTGAGTGGATTAATGAAGAAGATCGTCGTGTGTGTGTCCAGGCAGGGATCACAGGTAGCCGAATGGAAGAATTGCTTGGGGAAAAAGGATTTATGGTTGGGCATGAACCGGACAGTATTGAACTTTCGACCCTTGGTGGGTGGATTGCTACCAATGCCAGTGGAATGAAAAAGAACCGTTATGGTAATATTGAAGATATTGTTGAAAATGTAACCATGGTTTCACCCAATGGAACCATTGAACAAGTGGACCCAATTATTCGCGCATCCATCGGTATAAAACCTCAGAATATTCTATTTGGGTCCGAAGGAAATCTGGGGTTAATTACAAAGGCAATTTTAAAAATCCATAAAAAGCCTGAAGTCCACAAATATAATTCTGCTGTATTCCCTAATTGGGAAACAGGGATGAAATTCCTCTATGAACTTTCTAAAACCAATTTTATTCCCGCAAGTGTCCGTCTCGTTGACAATGTTCAATTTCGATTTGGACAAGCGTTAAAATCCAAAACAACTGGTATTCATAAGTATATCGATTCTGTGAAAAAATTTGTGGTCCTAAATATTAAAGGGTATGATCCATATCAAATGTGTGCCTCCACTTTTGTAATGGAAGGTACCAAAGATGAAGTGGCATATCAGGAAAAAAATATATCCAAACTGACCTTAGCCTGCGGTGGCATTGTTGGTGGTGAAGAAAATGGAAAACGAGGCTATTTACTCACCTTCGCCATTGCATACATTCGGGATTTTCTTACGGATTTTCATGTGATTGGTGAAACCATGGAAACATCTGTACCTTGGAGTAAAATAAAATCCACATGCGATGCGGCGACTGAAAAATTAAATGAACTCCACGAGAAATATAATTTTCCTGGAAAACCTTATATGTCCTATCGCATTCCACAAATTTATCACACTGGCGTTTGCATATATTTTATGTTAGGTATGAGTGTTAAAGGAATCCCCAATGCAGAAGATATATTTGGCTCAATCGAACATGAAATTAGAAAAGTCATTATGGAAAATGGTGGATCCATTTCCCATCATCATGGTGTCGGTAAATTAAGGAAAGATTTTATGGGTAAAACCCTTTCTCAATCCAGTATTGACCTAATTAAAAATATAAAAAAAGTACATGATCCGAAGAATATTTTTGGCATTCGGAATAATGTATTTGCCGATTAGAAAAATCCAAGATGAACATTTCTGGAAAAACATTTATTGTTACGGGCGCTTCTTCCGGTATTGGTGAAGTTTTATCGAAAAAACTCGCCAAAGAGGGGGCTCAAATTATATGTGCTTCTCGAAATTTAGATAAGCTGAATCGCGTTGTAGATGCAATTAAAATCCAAGGTGGTACGGCAATTTCAGTTCAAACGGATATCACTCAAGTGGATCAATGCCAATTATTGGTTGAGAAAACCATTAATCAATTTGGGAAATTAGATGCATTGGTTTTGAATGCAGGTATCAGTATGTGGACACCTTTCGAATCTTTAAAAGATGTTGGGTTTTTTCGCCAATTAATGGAAACAAATTATATGGGTGCTGTTCATTGTTGCCACGCAGCCCTGCCTCATTTAAAATCATCCAACGGGTTAATTGTTAATTGTTCAACAGGCCAAGCATTAATGGGGTTTCCCAATCACTCAGGTTATGCCGCTTCTAAACATGCCCTCCGAGGATTTTTGGCATCTTTGGATATTGAGATGAGAGGTGAAATAAAATTTCTTAATGTCATTATGGGATGGATTCGCGGCACGGGATTAAGAGAAAATGCCTTTGGATCAAATGGCGAAAAGTTGGGAAAGTCAAAAAGGGATCATACCAATGAATCGATAACAATTGAAGACTGTACTGATTCAATTATAACGGGAATTGAAAGAAATAAAGAAGTGATTTATATCCCTAAAAAACTGCGACTTATCCCCTTTTTAAACGTCTTTTTTAAAAGATTTTTAAATTGGAAAGTGTCAAAAGCCGTGGACGATCATCAAGATTAATATAGGATGCGGTTCATCGCATTTTTTTAGCGTTTTACAATTTCTCTACATACTGACGAATCCAATTCGAATTCACTGCCAATGACACCATATGAGAGGCTCCCAATCCCGACCCGGATGGTTCGTTCAAAAACGCATAATCTAAAGATAAATTATCCCAACTAAGACCGATACCTCCCGTGGTGGAACCGATGGCATTCCGTCCCAATCGTAGCGCAATTTTATTATCATAAACACCATTAAAGCCAAGTAGGTAATTGGCACCATTGCCTCCTAAATGAATATCATCATCCAGAGATTTCCCATTCCCATCCAAGTAAACATTAACCATTCCTGAAACAGTTAAGGGCATATTCTCGAATCGATACTTTTGAGACAATCCCGCTATCGCAGTGGGTTTAAACCGTTCAATTGTTCCATTTTCCCACACTTGCCAACTGGTGGTTATATCACGAATCGTTAGTCCCAATCGGCCATTTTTCCAAGGAACCGCCAACACACCAAAATCAAGCCCAATCCCTGAGCCTGAATGTTCACCGATAGAATGAAAAAGAGATTTTACGGCAATCCCAAGTTCAAAATTATCTTTTTTCCATGAAGTACTCAGATGAAGTCCCAATTGTCTTTGTGAAAAATATTTCAGTTTATCCTCGTCCAGACGTTCACCTTCATCCAATGTGCCATTCCCCTCGCCAATATCCCCGGTTCCGGGAACACCATCTAATCCAAAATCTAAAAGAATATTCCGCGTATCCGGGATTTGATCGATGCCTTCATGAATGATAATGAGATTGAGCGGACGAGAAAAATTCTGAATGGGAAACCCCAATAAATCACTGTTGATCATTCCTGCCAAACGGCTTTGATGTGTATAGTTTAAATTATGGATGCCTACTTTGCCACTGGCTGCAGGATTGAATAAGGGCGAAACGGATGTACCAAAGTCTGTAACGGCCGCCCCACCCATAGCGAGGATTCGCGCATCTCCTGCACTGTTAAAGGCTTGCCAGCCATACTTGACCCAGTAGGATTGAGAAAACCCAAAGGACAACATCAACAACAAAAGTAATGTTATCCTGAGTCCGGATTTTCCAGGACGAAGCATCTCAAGCATTCGTTTTTTGGTTACTTTTTGCTTGGGATCCTTCATGTCGTTTCGCTCATTCAGCTTGACAATTTTTTATTAAAGCCCATGTTTTTTCTTTAGCGCATCCAATTGTTGAATCGCATCGAGAGGTGAAATATTGAGCACATCTAATTTGGACAAATCTTCTTTCAATTTAGATTCGGCCTTTTCAAACATGGACAATTGATTATCAGCCACAGGAATTTCACCTTTTGATTCAGTGGGATGGTTTTGAATATGATAATTCAAAATTTCTGTCGCCCTTGAAATAACCTGTTTCGGTAATCCCGCCATCTGCGCCACATGAATCCCGTAACTCTTATCTCCCGGCCCTGGCATTATTTGGCGTAAAAAAACAATTTTATCTCCGAATTCTTTCACGGCGATATGATGATTTTCTAAACGATCTAACGATTTCTCCAAATCCGTCAATTCATGATAATGGGTGGCAAATAAAGTCCTCGCCGCCACCAATGCATTATTATGCAAATGTTCTGTAATCGCCCAGGCCAAAGATAACCCATCATAAGTCGCAGTCCCCCGACCAATTTCATCTAAGAGAATGAGACTCTTTTCCGTGGCATTATTTAAAATATTTGCCGCTTCGTTCATTTCCACCAAAAATGTACTCTCACCCCCAGCTAGATTATCACTGGCACCCACCCGGGTAAAGAGTTTATCCACAAGACCAATATTAGCTGTGTCAACGGGCACAAAAGATCCCACCTGAGCCATGAGTACAATTAATCCAATTTGACGCAAATA
The DNA here is from genome assembly GCA_029938045.1 of Fidelibacterota bacterium. GTDB lineage: Bacteria > Fidelibacterota > Marinisomatia > Marinisomatales > TCS55 > TCS55. The sequence goes on from JAPYOT010000012.1 coordinate 27,135, forward strand.
AGTGGATTTTCCTGCCATATTTGGTCCGGTGATCAGATGAATCTGATTATTCCTAGTATCCATTATTAAATCGTTAGGAATAAATCGCTCCGTGGCAGGCAAAAGCTGCTCCACCACTGGATGGCGTCCACCTTTAATTTTTAGGACACTTTTCTTATCTAATGTGGGACGAATATACTTATTCGCTTTGGCAACCTGTCCGAAATTGGCCAGAACATCTAAACGGTTTAAAACAGATGCATTCTCCTGAAGGATGGCCGCCTGCTTTAAGATATCATGACAAAGCTCGTTGAATATATGCAATTCTATTGCTTCTATTTTTTCTTCTGCAGATAAAATCTTTTCTTCATATTCTTTTAATTCCGGTGTGATATACCGTTCAGAATTCACTAAGGTTTGTTTTCTGATATAGGATTCCGGCACTTTTTCCCCGTGGGCTTTGGTAATTTCCAGAAAATAACCGAAAACGCGATTATACCCGATTTTCAATGATGGAATTCCGGTCCGTTCTCGTTCAGACGATTGCAGTTCTGCTATCCATTCCTTACCGCCAGATCTCAACTTCCGAAGTTCATCCAATTCATCATCCACCCCGGTTAAAATGACATTCCCCTGTTTTATTTGAGATGGCGCTTCCAAATCCAGTGTCTGGGTTATTTTATCCTTTACCTTATCCGTATCTCCGAAGCGTTTTGTAAATGCTTTTAAATGAGGACCACCCGCCTTTTTCAATACGTCTATAATCTCAGGGATTTGCTCCAAACTTAACCGAAGTCCATTGATTTCTTTTGGGCTGACTTTTCCATTATTGACCCGACCTACAATCCGTTCAATATCAGATACATTTTTAAGTCGATCTCTCATGTCCTCACGAATACGGGTGTTTTCTACGAATGCGCCCACAATATCGAGTCGATTGTTTAACCGTTTTTTATCCGTAATTGGCCGATTCAGCCACTGCTTGAGTAAACGTCCCCCACCAGCTGTCACCGTATCGTCTAATACATCAATAAGTGTACCGTGGGTGCCTTGGGTGGCGAGACTTTTAAATATTTCAAGATTCCGGACCGTAAACCCATCCAAACCCATTACATCTTCATCCAATACGGGATGAATAGCCGATACATGTTCCATTGCACCACTAAGGGTTTGGGTCATGTGATGAAAAATTGTCCCAGCAGCCGTGATGCCCTCAGTCAGCGATTCACAGCCAAATCCTTTTAAAGATTTCACATGAAAATGGTCGGTGAGTCCACGATATGCCTGATCATAATTATACACCCAATCTTCCACTTTGGTCATAAAGGGCTTGAGTGTGCGGTACCAGTTGGCAGTGGAATAAACCACCGATTCTCCCACCAATACTTCCCGAGGTGAAAATTTTCGTAATGATTCCGTCAAACGATGAGGCGCACATTCTCCTACAAAGAATTCGCCTGTAGATTGGTCCAACACGGCAAAACCCACATTGGTTTTTCCGAAATAAAGGGATGCCAAATACTGATTCGCTTTTTGATCCAAAGCCTGAGCAGCTGTAATCGTCCCAGGAGTCACCACTTCGATCACTTCCCGTTTCACAATTCCCTTGGCCAATTTTGGATCTTCCACCTGTTCGCAAATCGCCACACGATGCCCCGCATTTACCAGCTTATATAAATAATTATCCAGGGCATGATAAGGGAATCCAGCCAATGGTACATCGGCAGCAGCCCCGTTGGACCGTTTGGTTAATACAATCCCTAATATTTTAGCCGTAAGTTTTGCATCTTCCTTAAATGTTTCGTAAAAATCCCCCATGCGAAACAGAACAATAGCATCGCTATACTTGGTTTTCACGTCCATGTATTGACGCATAAGTGGTGTGCCGCTGGATTCTTTAGCCACAGTTTTCACCTTTGATGCGGGAATTGCCAACCCGTTCTGTTAGACCATGTTTATCGCAATATTCCAATAATGGGATAGCCGATTTACGGGTCGTGTTCGTTATTGTTTTAAAATCACTCACATTTAGTTGAGGATTGGCTGTAAAAAAGAGACATAAGTCATCCTTCAATTTATCCAAAACATCTCCATGAATCCACAAGCCTCGTCCCACTTCAATTATTTTTCCTTCACCCTTTAAAATGTAGAGGATTTCCAAGGTTATTTTTGGATTCTCTGAAGATAATTCCTTCGAATTAAGGATCCCATACCCAGCTTGTTTAACCGAATCTTCCAATATTTTCGCCAACGATGCATCTGAATCGGATAAAACAACCGAATGACTTTTGAGCGCAAAACCACCTTCAACATTGATTAATTCATCTCCCATATAATCTAATATATAAGATAGCCAATTTGTACTAAAATGGGTTGCGTCTTTTAATCGATCTTGCGATAAGGACTTTTTATAGGGATTATCTTTGTGAAACTGAGTAAGAACCTCTCGAATATATTCCATGGATTCATCCCGTTTTTCTGACGTAAATAAAAATCCTTTTTCATTTTTTATTTCTTCTGATTTTATCCAGTTTTTTACCTGGCTTTCTGTCGTCTGAAAATGCCGAGCCCAATTCCCAAGTGACTTCGGTGATTTCCAATATTGACTTACAAATTGTTTAAACCGTTCTGATGGGCTTTCTTGAAGGGAAGTTGTCCATAATTTGAGTTCTTTCCGTATAGGTATTGGATTCGAATCTAACACCACACATCCCCCAATCGTTTCCATCGGTGAAAGGCTACGGATAATAAACCGTTCATCCATGAGAGCAGCGATGGGTTTTTCCAGGTAAAATAAGGCATTTCCCGACTGTCCCGCTTCCAAAGGATCTTGCATCACCGCTCTTGCCACCACTTCTGCTGTTCCAAGGTGAAGATGAACCCGCTGGCGATTCTTTAATTTCCAACGAGTATCTTCAATTAAGGTTACATGGGCAATGAGTTTTTTAGTCGAATTCACCCAATAAGGATCCGCAATCACAGTACCTCGATACAATTCATTTAAATCTGTTCCAGCTAAATTAATGGCAGCACGATCTCCCATTTTCACCGATGATGTTTCCGTGCCGTGTGTTTGAATGCCCCGCACTTTCGCTTTTTGATTCCCGGGGATAATCTCCAAATCTGATCCTATTTTTGTTTTTCCCGAAAGGACAGTCCCCGTCACAACAGAACCAAACCCTTTTTTGGAGAAGACCCGGTCCACAGGTAGATGGAAAAATCCACGATCCAATACCGTCTCAATATTTTTGGACTGGGTTAATATGGCTTGTTTCAGCGTCTCAATCCCTTCCCCAGTTTCAATCGATGTACGAACAATAGGCGCATCCTTGAGAAATGTATCGGCGACCAAATCCTGGATTTCCAATTCAACCAGATCGATCCAATCATGATCATCGGCGAGATCTGTTTTAGTCAAGGCAATAATCCCCTGCTTTACGCCAAGAAGTTTGAGAATGTGAAGATGCTCTTTCGTTTGGGGCATGATGCCGTCATCGGCGGCGATAACGAGGAGGGCGATGTGAATGGTGGACACACCCGCCACCATGTTCCGAATGAATTTTTCGTGTCCGGGGACGTCTATAATGGTAATGGATTGATCCAGGTAAGCAAACCCCAGATCGATGGTCATGCCCCGCGCTTTTTCTTCAGCGAGACGATCCGTATCCGTACCGGTGAGAGCCTTGACCAAGGCCGTCTTTCCGTGGTCAATATGACCGGCTGTACCGACGACTATTTGCATGTTTTATTTTTGTGTTAAATGGCACTTATATTTCCTGCTAAATCTTTTTCCTGTCCCGGAATAACTGCTTTCAAATCAATATAAAATGTATTTCCGTGGATATACCCAACCACCGGGGTTTCTCCCGTCCGGAATTGAGTCGCCAGTTTGGATGCACTTATTCCCTTTGGCTTAAAGCGAAATGCCATACTCTCCAATTTTTCTTCCGGTAAGGAACCACTCCCCGCTTCCACTTCTGATTCCACAAGAGTTATACCCAGTTTATCAACGGTCTTTTTGGGCAAATGGGATAGAATCGTTTCGCCCCGTTTTGTCAACGCTTTTCTGGACGCCGTCATGAGTGAAATGGTCAAATTATCTTTCGACGGTCCATCGTCATCAAAAGAGCGTAGCGATTCTTCTAAAAATGCTAAAGACCACTTATCACAGCGGACCGCACGGGCGATGGGGTTTTTCTTCAAGCGCCTCACCAATGTCTTTTTACCAACAATGAGTCCCGCCTGGGGACCGCCCAACAATTTATCGCCAGAGAAAGTCACAAGACCAACACCGGATTTTACCACATCCTGGACGAGCATATCTTTGGGGACGCCTTTTTCTGATAGATCCACAAGGGCGCCACTGCCCAAATCCGCCACGATAGGAACCCGCTTCTTTTTACCTAATTGAACCAAATCAGATAAACTCACATTGTGGGTAAATCCCCGTACCACATAATTGCTGGTGTGAACCCAAAGGATCATGCCTGTTTTTTTCGTAATGGCCTTTTCATAATCTTTTAGGTGAGTACGGTTTGTGGAACCCACTTCTTTTAAAATACATCCACTTTTTTTAATCACGTCCGGAATACGGAAAGAACCACCGATTTCCACTTGCTGGCCTCGAGAAACGATGACTTCCTTCCCTTCACCCAATTCATTGAGGGCCAATAGCACCGCCGCCGCATTATTATTCACCGCCATGGTGGACTGTGCCCCAGTGAGAGCAGATAATAATCCATTCACATGATCCTGCCGTTGTCCTCGCGAACCTGTGAGTAAATCAAATTCTAAATTGGTATAACCGGAAACCCGCTTTGCCACCTGCTTTGCCTTGGATTCTTTCATGGGCGCCCGGCCTAAGCCCGTATGGAGAACGATTCCCGTCCCATTAATCACGGATTGCATGTTCGGTGAACTCATTCGTTCAATTTGGGATAGAATATTTTGAGTAATCTGGGCTCGTTTCAACTTGAGTGAACCCTTTTTTGCGGCACGTCGATAGGACTCTAAATTCAATTTTATTATGTAGGATATATATCTACTATTAAGTGATTTAGCATGTTCACATTCAAGTATTACTTCTGATACAGAAGGGAGCTCTTTGAGTTGTTTTTGAGTCATGTTGATAGAAAAGGTAGATTAATTCAATACCTAAATCAAGAGCTTCTCGCAACCTTCCGCATAAAGAACGCAAAAATGACACTGGGAATGAGCAGAATCCCCATGGCGGGGAATACAAAAGACACGCCCATGTTTTCTGCAATAATGCCGCTGAATCCTGCAGCGAGAGACCCTATCCCGAAACTGAGGAAAAAGCTGATGCCGTAACCCAGTCCCCTGTTTTGGCTATGGGTGAATTCCGCAATGAGTGTATTCCCAATGGGCTGGTTGCTGAAATATGCAATACCCAGCATGATGCCCGACAGAATCAAAAGCAAGTCCGATGTATAGCCCATAATGAGTAGAATAGGAATATTTACTGCAATGATAAAAATGAGTGCCGTGGGTTTATGGAAGCGTTCGCCAATACGAGCCCCCACCAGTTGCCCCCCAATCCCGGCAATAAAAACCATAGAGGGGAACAATCCCGCTTTCATGTTTGCGGTGATGTTCGGCAATATGGATGAAGTATTTTCTGCAAAATGGACGGGAATAAAAGTGGTAAACCCGTAGTAGGCCATGCCCAAAAATGCATTGGTGAGAAAGTATAATATTAAGGCAGGTTTATTGGTAATCTCCTCGTGGTTTTCAAATTCACTTTCATTCATACCACTGCGCTTCCGATAGGGAATAGCAATAAAAGTACTGATAGCTAAAAGTCCATTGAAAATACCCAAAAATGCATAAGCAGATCGCCAGGATATTATGGCAGCTGCGGTGGTGGCTAAAATCGGTCCCAAGGCCGATCCAGTTGAACCAAAAATGCCATGAATGGCCATACCTCTCGTGAGTGATTTGACGCGATGAGAAATAAGCGTTAATCCTGCCGGATGGTAGATACTGCAAAAAAATCCCATAAATCCGAGGCCAAGTACCATCATGGCAAATGAACCCGACAGTGCCACTAAAAGTGCCGATATGGACGATCCTACCTGGTATATGAGTAAAAGCTGTCTGCCGCCAAAGCGTTTCTCCGCCCAACCTGCCGGTATGGCACCCAAGCCAAACATAAAACCGCTGATAGAAACCACAAATCCTAATGTACTGAGACCTACATCAAATTCATTACGAATCACCGGTATCAAACTGGGTAATGCCAACATAAGGGCGTGGACCGACAGATGGCTGCCACCGGTGATGCTTAAGATAGTTTTTTCGAATCGTGTCATAACTAAAAAACCCCCACTACCAAAAAGCAATGAGGGTTCATATTAATTTGGGAAAACAGGTTTAGCGTTTTTCAGCAATACGGGTGGCTTTAGAACCGGTCAGTTTCCGCAAATAATTCAGCTTTGCACGACGGACCTTTCCACGTCGTTTCACCTCAATTTTACTTAACATGGGGGAATGGACGGGAAATATTCTTTCCACACCAATACCACCGGAGATTTTCCGGACTGTGAAGGTTTCAGAAATATCACTGCCTTTACGGCCAATGACCAACCCTTCAAATTTCTGAACACGTTCTTTTCCTCCCTCAACCACACGGACATCCAATATGACCGTATCGCCGGGACCAAATTCTGGTAGATCTGTTTTCAATTGGTTTTCGAAAACCGGTTTCATCTTATTCATCCTTATTCTCCGATTGATTTAATTTCAAATAATGCTTCCAAATATCCGGACGTTTTTCTTTCGTCCTCTGTTCTTGACGCGCGTGACGCCATTCATCAATTTTATTATGGTGTCCCGAAATAAGTACATCCGGAACCGCCATGCCGTCTACTTCCCTCGGCTGGGTATAATGGGGACCATCCAAAAGGTCCGCCGCGAAGGTATCGCTCAATGCTGAATCTATTTTATTCAGTACACCGGGTATGAGTCTCACGATACTATCAATCAATATCATCCCGGGGATTTCTCCACTAGTGACTACAAAATCTCCGATTGAATACTCATGAGTTACATACTTCTCAATAACCCGCTCATCAATACCTTTATAATGTCCACAAATAACAATAAGCTTTTCCACAGAACTGTTTTCTACTGCCAATCCGTGTGTCCAGGTTTTTCCCTGGGGTGAGGGATAAATAATCCGAAGATCATCCGGTCCACCCACTTTCTCAATGGCATCTTCAATAGCCTTAAACAAAGGCCCCGCCATCATGACCATTCCAGCGCCACCACCGAATGGTGTATCGTCGGTTTGACGATAATTTCCTTCACCAAATTCTCGCAGGTTTACTAAGTGGAAATCCACTTTTTCCCGCGTCACTGCCTGTCTCAACATAGAATGCTGAACCACCGCTTCCACTAAATCGGGAGCCGGTGTAATAATGGCTATTTGGTGTTTCAATCCAATAAGCCGTCCATGGGCGTGATGGTCACAAGTCCCATCTCAATATCAACCGCACGAACAATTTCCGGTACGACCGGAATTAAAACTTCCTTTTTTCCTCGCTTAATCACATAGACATCGTTTGCGGGAAGGCTAATCATATCCACCAATTCTCCGATAATTTCACCATTATCCGCAACAACGGTTGCGCCCAGCAAGTCTGCTGAGATTAAATTAATCGGATCAGAATCTTCCACAGAAGCAAATAATAATTGGCCAATCATGGATTCAGCTTCGTCCCGGGTTTTTAATCCCTCAAACAAAAAACGTCGTTTTTTATTTAACCCGGTCACTTTTTCAAGTTTTACATCCCGGGCAATGGTTTCATCAAAACCAATAAACAAGGATTTATCCGTCACATAATCATCAAATTGTCTGACCAGCGGACGAACACCCACTTCTCCTTTTAGGCCAGAAGCACGGGTAATTTTTGCAATAGCAAAAAGTTTATTACTCATTTCTATCGATCACCTCAAGTTGGGCGCGTTTTCCACCTTCTTTTGCATTTACTGCAAATAACAATGTACGGATAGCAGTAATATTTCTGCCCCGCTTCCCGATTACTTTTCCATAATCTCCGTCACCTACGGTGAGTTCAAAAATGATACTCTGCTCAGATTCTACTGTTTCCACTTCTACTTCATCTGGTTTATCCACCAGTTGTTTTACCATTATTTCTATAAACTCTTTCATAATCATGCTCCCTTCAAACTGAGGTTGTTATTTTTCCTCAGATTTTTCGTCTTTCCCATCATTTTCTGCTGCTTTTTCTTCAGTCTTTT
>JAPYOT010000067.1 GCA_029938045.1 Fidelibacterota bacterium
TTGAAATCACGTGAATTTGTGATTACACGAACAGAAAATTTGATTGTAATTGATGGTGATCTTGATGATAAGGGTTGGGAAAATGCTGCTACCACCGATTATTTCTTAGAATTTCAACCGAGAGATAATGTAAAACCATCAGAACATACAGAAGTAAAAGTAACCTATGATAAGGACAATCTCTATGTGTCCTTTAATGCTTATGCAGATCCTAAGGATATTCGCGCATCATTTAAAAAAAGAGACCAAGCCTGGATGGATGATTTTGTTGCCATTGTCCTCGATACTTATGGTGATGCCAATTCTGCGGTCATGATCGGCTCCAATCCTTACGGCATTCAAATGGATGCCCTGAATCAGGGCGATCATGAAGACGAATCATTCGACATCATTTATGAATCTAAAGGGAAGATTACGGATGAAGGATACCAGGTGGAAATGGCCATTCCTTTCTCCAGTTTATCATTTCCAAAAAAGGATATTCAGGAATGGAAAGTGAATTTTTATCGAAGCCTTCCCCGAGGTACCCGAGCCCAGATTATCTGGGGCGGATTTGACCGCTCTAACTCATGTTGGATTTGTCAATTCGGTACACTTAAAGGAATTCAAGGAATCGAACAAAAAGGGAGTTTCGAATTCCTGCCCACATTGGTGGGATCACAGGCTTCAGAACTGGATGAGAATGGTACCTTGAAGAATGGTAATTCCACTGGAGAACCATCACTGGGTATTAAATATAATTTCAGCTCAAACCGTGTGGCAGAAATTACAATTAATCCAGATTTTAGTCAGGTGGAGGCTGATGAAGAAAAGATTGATGTGAATACTACTTTCGCTCTTAATTACTCAGAAAAACGTCCCTTTTTCAATGAGGGTGCTGATTTAATCAATACCCCAATTAACGTTGTTTATACGCGGTCAATTAATAATCCCACAGGAGCAGGGCGCATAATCAATAGGGGACAACAAGATAACTGGGTACTGCTTTCAGCATTTGATGAAGATTCACCATATATTATCCCAGGGGAAGAACAGAGTTTTACACGCCTGGGCGGTAAGAGTTATTCGAATATTTTTAGGTATAAACGCGCTTTGAATGAGGGGAGCTTTTTGGGCCTCATCGCTACGGACAGGCGGATGGTAAACAATAATGGAAGCGGATCCGTGGTGGGCTTTGACACTCATTATCGTTTTAACGATAAATACCAGGTGGAATTCCAGTCTGTTTTCAGCCATACGCAGGAACCCAATGATTCGCTTTTAGTCAGTTCAGCCACTTTTGGTGACAATCATACCTTCACTTTTGATGGTGAATCATTTTCAGGGAATGCAGTGAAGATTGAATTTGACCGTAATACTGAGCATTGGAAATGGGAGACTGGTTACGAACATAAAACACCTACATTTCGCGCAGAAAACGGCTTTGAACCAATCAATAATTTTCGGCGTATTTGGGGACAAAGTTTATGGATTTATTTCCCGAATAATTTTTTCAGCCAGGTCCTTGGCGGAGTTCACGCCGGTGTCGAACACAATTTAGATGGGGTTCAAAAAGCAAAGTATATAGCTTTATTCAGCAATCTGGCTATGCCTAGACAGACCCGCCTGAATGTAATGTATGCCCGACGAATGCAGTACCGATTTAAGGATACGGAACTTAATGGTACTTATGATCTCAAGATTAATCTGAACAGTCAATTCAGTGAACGATATCAGTTTGGGACCAATATCGGTCGCCATGTGGCCCCGGTCCGTTTTCTGGAGGTGCCTGAAGAAGGTCGCCTTGCCACCAATAGGTTTTGGGTTAGAATGCAAGCTTCAAAACAACTGAATGTTGGCCTTTCATATAATTTCCAAAAAATGACTACAATGGACAAAAAGACGGATCATTTTTCAGGATATACCACTACGCTAAGGGCCAGTTATCAGCACAATAAATCTTTGGGATTCAAGGTGCTGGCACAATATAATAACTTTAGTAAAACATTTCAGATACAGCCCCTGTTCACATATCAGCCCAGCCCGTTTACAATCTTTTATATTGGTTCCACCCAAAACCAAAATGTAAGTACGTTATCTTATGATGCCATTAATGCGGGTCAATTAACAAACCGCCAGTATTACCTGAAATTTCAATACCTGTTTAAATAATCGCTTAAAGTTAGGAGGAAATAATGTTAAAAAAATCATCTTATCTAATTTTAGGATTATTTTTATTAGCCATTACTGCTTTTAAAAATAATCCCAATGGCTCTGCAACTAATAATACAGTATTATATTCTGAGAAAGATGCTGTCAGAAAAGTGGTAGAAGATTCATATGCTAATGGTGCTTTCAATAAACTTGATACCGATGCTATGGAGAATGGTTTTCATAGAGATTTTGCAATTTTTTCTCCCAAAGGTGAAGATATTCGCAGATATCCAATCAAAGCATGGTTAGCTGGAACAAAAAAAGCCAAAGCAAGTACTAATTATGATCCTAAAAAGCATGAGTATAATTACAATTTTGTCAGTGTTGATGTAACTGGCAAAGCAGCAGCAGTTAAAATTGAGTATAGCAAAGAAGAAAAAATGGTTTATACTGATTATCTTTTGCTTTCAAAATTTGATAGCGGTTGGAAGATAGTGGCAAAAGTATATTACAGTCATTAACGGTGAAATAAAAGCCAGATAGAAAGATATTATAAATAATTTAGTTTTGACGGGGACATATTATTAACCAATATGTCCTCCAAGGTAAGTAAAAAAAAGGAACACAGATAATGAAAACAAAAGAAAAGTTGGAAATGGCCTGGAAATACCTGGCGCTAATTTTGGTGGCAGGGTTGGGATTCAAATTGATAGATTCACACCATAATTCTATTGTACCGCCATTCTCCTTTAAAAACCATGATAAAAATGGATTTGTCTTTATCGGCGATCATGATGGGGACTTTGCCAAGTTTGGTTCTGCAAAGAAAATGGATGTAAGGGTTGAAAAAGAAGTGGTTGACGGCGATACTGTTATGAATGTAACTGTCAATGGAAAGCCAGTGGATGCATCAAAATTCGATGAAACTAATAATGAAATGAAGTGGACCTCAGAAGATGGTGATGTTCACGTTGTAAAAAGGATTCATGTTGGGAAAAATCAAAGTGGCTATGAAAACATGGAATTTATCATCGATTCAGATGATAGAGAACTTCATGAAAATGGGGATAAAATAATGATCCGCAAAAAAATAAAGAAGAAGAAAAAATAAAGTGATAAAACGCCTCCGGGTTTAATAGCCCCACCAAGCGTGGGGCTATTTTGTTTTTAACAAGATATCTCTATCTTTGTGAAAAATACTGTTTAATGTTTAGAAAAAGGCCAATGTTAAAAGCCCTAATATTCTGCCAAATCTCAATGTTATTTGCACAGGATACAAAGCAACCATTTTTGCCTTATTTGACAGCTGTGCCGCCAATAATAGATGGTAAGTTGGACGATGAAGTCTGGGGGAAAGCGCCTTCAGAATCCAATTTTAAGACCTGGTATCCGGATTATAATAAAGATATGAAAGAAAAAACAGTTGTTCATTATGCTTATGATAAAGAAAATCTGTATTTTGCTTTTAAGGCTTACGATACTGAGCCGACTAAAATAAAATCATCCATTTCTGCAAGAGATAACACTAAATCTGACGACTGGATATGTATTAATCTGGATACATTCAATGATCAACAATCTTTATATTCGTTTTATGTAAATCCTTTGGGAATCCAATCTGACAGCAGGTCAGCGGGCGGCAAAGAAGATGAAAATGCGGATTTTGTATGGTATTCAGTGGGGCTGATCAATGAAGAAGGATATACAGTTGAGGTTAAAATTCCTTTAAAAAGTATCAGATTCTCCAATACAAATCCGGTTGAAATGGGTGTAATCTTCGAAAGGCATGTAAGCCGCCAGGCAGAGTTAGGCACATATCCTCCTCTTGACCCCAAACAGGGCGCAAATTTTTTTACTCAAACCCGGCCGCTTTTATATGAAAATATTAACTATTCAAGATTGTTTGAGATCCTCCCTGCGGTTACTTACGGTAATTTAAAAACACTTGATAAAGGGAAATTATCATCCTCTGATAATCAGGGAGATTTGAGTATTACAACAAAGATTGGTATTACAAGTAATATGATTTTTGATGGAACTCTCAATCCTGATTTCAGTCAAGTAGAAGCTGATGCAGGACAGGTTGATTTTAACCAAAGGTTTGCATTGTTTTTTCCAGAAAAAAGATCATTTTTTCTTGAGGGACGGGAAACTTTTAACTATGCCGGGAATATATTGGCAAATCCGTTAGTATCAGTAGTACATACCAGAAATATCGCAAATCCAACCGTGGGATTGAAATTAACTGGTAAGGCAAGTAACAATGTCACAATATCATCGATCTATGCAATAGACGAATTACCTGATGACAGTCCCGAGGGGGGGGAAGCACAATTTGGCATATTTAGAGCAAAAAAGGCATTAAGCAATGACAGTTATGTTGGTACTTACTATACTGGAAGAGAAATAGATAGCGGATTCAACAGGGTTGTAGGGTCTGATGGCCTATTCAGGATAAACCCATCAAGTACTATTGGATATCTGGGTTTAATGTCTGCTAATAATGAATTTGATTCCAAAAAGACAAACAATGGACATTTTTTATCTGCTGATTACCTTTATGGGACAAGAGACTTATCAATAATAGGACAAGTTTTTGATATAACCGAAGATTTTGAAACGAAGACGGGCTTTAGAAGAAGAAGGGGAATATCAAGAGTTGTGGGGATAATTAAGCCAAAGTTTTATCCAAAAACCGAAAAAATCCGCAGAGTAGACATCAGTGGTCTTTTCGCTTATATGAAAGACAATATATTTAATGACAATGAGATATATGAGGCTTGTATAATTAGGTTGATATTGCCGGGTAATTTCAAGTATATGATAAGATATAATATTGCAGAAGAAATATTTCAGGGTATAAAATTCGACAAAAATGCTTTCGAAACATCCTTAAGTAGCCAGTTAACGAAAAAGTTTTATTTCCGCACTTCATATAAAAACAGTAAAAGAATTTGGTATGCATCGCAGCCTTACCAAGGGCATGGTAATGACCTGTCTGCATCTATAACTTATCAGCCTACTGGTAATATTTTTTCAAGCCTGGATCTTACCTATACGGATTTTTTCAGGGAAGACAATTCAAAGAAAGAATTTGATTATATAATTGCCAGATCAAGGATTACTTACCAGCTTAACAGGTATTTATTTGTAAGAGGGGTGGTAGAATTTGATTCATTTGAGGATGATTTGACTACTGATCTCCTTGGTTCGTTTACTTATATTCCAGGAACAGTAATGCATTTTGGGTATGGTTCTCTCTACCAAAAAAACAAGTGGCAGGATAATCAATATGTGCAAAGCGATCATTATATAGAAACAAAAAGAGGGTTGTTTTTTAAAGCTTCCTACCTCTGGCGTTTTTAATTTTTTTCATTAATTATAATGATGATAGAATTAATGGTAATACCTCCGACTAAAGTAAAAAGAGGGATGAGATAGATTATTGGAATATCTCAAAGAATACCACATCGTTCACTCACTATTAGGCTTAACGCATTTTGCAGTGGCTACCCTATCTGTGATATTTGGTACAATTGTTGTGTTGAACCAGAAGGGAACTCGATTCCACAAGAGAATAGGATATACATATGTCTGTTTAATGTTTGTTACACTGTTGACATCATTTATAATGGATGATTTTAGTGGAGGCTTTTCCATATTCCATTTTTTTGCGGCAATCAGTTTTGTGACTCTTTCGCTTGGTATATATCAACCATTGTTGCGAAAGCCTGGCTGGCTTGAGGCTCATTTTCAATTTATGAGCTGGTCAGTCGTGGGACTTTATGGAGCGCTTTGGGCAGAAATTGGGACTCGTTTTTTTGACTCACGGTATTTTTGGTGGGTGGTTATGCTTGCGGCAATACTTAACACAATCATTGGTTACTACTCAATAAAGAATTATAAGAACAATTCACTTCACAAGTTTAAATCATTTGATACAAGAACAGCATAAATGAAACGCCTCTGGGCATACAAAGACTGAGTCATCATTCTGCAGAAATCTTTTCAATTGCAGTAATTGTGAACTTCGTCTCATTACCCTCGATTTCAAGCGTAAAATCTTCATCAATCTTTTTCCCAATTATGGCTTGGCCAAAAGGTGAATGGTAGGTTACAATCATGGGATAAAGATCCAACTCAAATTCGATGGGACCTAATAGGTAATAGTCTTCGGCCTCATCTTTGTCCTCTTCACGGATTGTAACCTTATTGCCAAATCCCACCTCGTCGGTATCAATTTCGCCATACTCGATAAACCGGAATGGCGCATAGGACTGCATCAATTGTTTCTTATATACGATTAAACTCTGCACCTCCCTGGCAGCGCGCCATTCTGCATTTTCCTTAAGATCTCCATGACTAGCTGCCTCTCTAATCTTTAATGAAGTCTCTCTCTTTAATTTATCAAGAGATTTCATTTCCTCTTCCAATGCGCGGTATGTATCTCGTAAAATCAAAGTCGCCATATTGCCATTCCTATTCTTGATTGGATTAAATAAATTGTTTGGTTGAGATTGCAATTATCTGCAATTCAGGAGAAAAATTAAGTCAAAGAAAAAGCCCAATCAAGTGCTTAAAAATGGCTGATACAAAAACAATAATTTCAACCTAATTCTTAACCACCCAACCGATAAAGA
>JAPYOT010000013.1:0-29000 GCA_029938045.1 Fidelibacterota bacterium
TCACTTTCATTCGATGAATAATTTCCTTTTGTCGGAAAAGTTTTTCAGGTGATTTATTAAATATGTTAAGTAGTTTTTTTCGCATTATTATTTTTTTCTATAAGTTTGAACTAAATTTTAGATGAATTTTTGCGTTTGATAATGTGCTAGAGAATCCCGCGGAAATGTTAATCATAATTTTTCCGTTATATTGACGGAAACCGAGACCATATCCGGGTTGGATATTAAGGCCATCGGCGAATGGAATGTCCGTAAATAAAAATAGTTGTGACCGATCCATATCTCCCATTATCCATTCGGAAGATTGTACAATCACCCAATCGGCATTGAATTGATTCTCATGGTATCCCCTTAACGAACCGGCACCCCCAAATTTAACCTGTTTCGAATAGGGCAATTGTCGTCCATCCACCCAATTGCCATGGGCCCACACAGAAAAATACAATGTGGATTCTTTCCAGGATTTATATTGCCCGATTTTCACCTCTAATTCCACTGATTTTTTACTTCCTTCACCATCGGAAAATCGGCCTAAATTAATTATACTTTTCCAATGATTTCCCCGAGAAGGAAGCCAACGATTATTTCGACGATCAGCCAAGAAGCCCATCATGATTGATTCTGTCTTATAAGACTCATCCAATATTAAATCGAGGCTGGATTCTTTTTTTCCTCCAAACATCCAAATGCCCATTGGCCACAACCCCGTAATGGCTCCCATAGAAGATTCGGAAACATAAGTTTTTTCCACAAAATCCTGGTCAAATCCGATTCGAGCTCCCAAAGGAAGGCTGAATAAAAAAGGCGTTTCATACGCAAAATTCATATATCGAGATTTAGCTGTGGGCTGTCGCCATACTACATCCATAGATGTACCCTGTTTCCGAGAATTTTCTAAATGAATGTCGAATTCACCTGTTGTGATCCATTTTCCGTCATTCCCCTTGCTGGCGCCAATGATGCCACTGATTTCACTTTTGAATTGGGGATGGAAATCCACCACGGCCGCAATTTGTTTTTCTCCAAATCGGGCAAATGAAATAAGCGTTTGATCATTAATAAAGAGATATGCGCTTCGAATGGTCTCTAACTGACTCATAACCTGATTTTGATCTGTTTGTCCCAATAATGGGCGAAATAAGCGGCGCAACACCCTTAACTTAATGGATCCATCCCCCCGAAAAGCAACGGAATCTATAGTTGCCGGTTTTGAAATAAAATCATAGCCCATTGATTCGTTTAATCGATAATAGCTTTTCCACTCCCCTTTTGCTTCCAGATTAGCATAAAGTGTTGAGTCAATCCTCTGGCCAAAGCTGATGGACAACACTGTGAATATTGCGATTATTCTAAAAATGGGCACGGACTTCTCCCAGGAGTTTGATAAATCCGTCATATCGTTCATCATCTATGTAAAACAATGTGGCATTGACTGAAAGTGATTTCCCTAAAAACATAGATGCCATGATGTTCGCCCGTATGGTTTGGTTATTGGCAATCCCCTTCAATGCTTCCGGTGGCATGGATTCAAATCCATTGGCCAGATAATATTCCATATTTCCTTCGATTCGGCCGTCCTTCCCAATGAATTGGGTCCAATGTGTTTTGATTCCATTGGCATCTACTGTTTTTGATTCGTATGAACCGAGTTCAATTATATCAGTATAATAAATAGCTTTTATTTCCCATTGAAATTGATTGGTGCTTCTCCCCTTCATTCCTAATTCTGAATAAAATCCATTTATATAGCGGGAGGTAATGCGATCATTTTCAGATTCAACCCTGGTCTTATGATAATTGCCATCAAATATTATATGGTTCTTTTGTTGAAAATCAATCTGAGATTCGATTCCATATTCAATCCGATCTCTGGTTTCCCATCCCCGTGTATCTAAGCCATTAAAATTCATTATAAATTGATTCCAAATCCGGTGACGATCCTTACTACCTCTTTTCCTATAAACAAATTCGTTTCTCATGTTTAGGCGCGATTGCTGCACATTGTTGTTAAGTTGATAATTACCCAATGAAAATGCGGGACCATGATAATCCATCCGGTTAAGGAATCTATATTTCCAGTTTTCAAGACGATTAAATTTCCATTTTGAGAAATCGATCGAAAAGCGCGTTAATCCATCCAATTGTAAACCATGTCTACGGTCGCCGGTAAAAACCGTATGGGCTACGTATGCACCGTTGGGGTCGGATATATATTCATTCAACTGGGTATCGTAACGATAATGGCCAAGGCCCACACCAATAGAATCATAAACAATGGCCCGAGTTTCACGCATGGATGTTTGAGAGTTTAAAACCAAATCCAACTGAAATGGACTTTTTCGATCCCGATAATTCAAGGCCGCCCGCATGGAATTAAAATCCTTTTGTTTTTCATCCTCGCCATTCGCTTGGATTCTCTGACGGTACATCCATTCCTGCCGCCACCCCGATTTCTGGCGGGACTTATAATCTACCTGAAGGATTTTACCTTTTTTGGTGGTCTCCATTTTATTCGGATCGCTGAATGAAGCCAATTTGTCCTCACGTTGGCCCACCCCTAAAGAAAAAGAACGATTATTTCGAGCGAAATCCAATCCGACGAGTATATCATCAAAACGATAATATTTTTCCCGAATTTCGTGAACTACAGTAATAAATGGTTTTAGGGGTCCATTAAGTAACCGAACTTGGCCATCCAATTGTTGAAAGGTAGTTTCTGATTGAACTTTATTCCATCCCACCTGTGCGCTGTTAATCAATTTACCGTGATAGTTTAAATCAAATTCAGATCGGTTTTTTTTTAGATCTCCATGGACTAACCGAGATAAATCGACTCTAGTTTTCAGACCATCGCCAATTTCAAGTTCTGTTCGCAGGGATGACATGGATTCTCCACTCTCTTCGTCCAAATTCGTCACATCCCATGATTCATTAAAATTGACACTTTTGTCTCGGCTCAAGGATTGATAATCAGATGAATTCTGCCAGTACCCCAATCCAAACCTCAATTGCATTTTACCAAGAGATATTGCCTTTTGGTCCAATTCTATTCTAAATGCATTTCCCTTATTTCGGGATTCCGACCGATTGGAAAACAGGTTATTCTGTTTTATGGAGAAAGCACCTTCTGTGAATAGAGACATACCCTTGCTTAATGATATGTTAGAATCAAACTGAAGTAATTGGTGACTAACAGGTGCCCTCAGTGACCGGCCCGGAGAATAGCGCTGGCGGTTATCAATTTCGTCTGTGGAAACAAATTCATAATATATTCGATCTTTATCAGAAATTTTTCGAACATACTCTCCGGTGGGGTCCGGACTGAAGGTTACAGAGTAACGAACTTCATCTGTAAGAATTTGTGTATTAAAAGGAACGAAGATGAATAAAAATCTTTCACTTCTAAAAACATACTCACCGAGAGAATCCTGTACTACACCTGATTGATAGACAACATCATTTCCCTCAAAAGCAGTTTTCTGATCCGATGTTAAAAATGAAACGGATGTATTATCCCGTTCATCAATATAGGAAATGCTGTATTGTCCCTTCTCTCCGATGTCTCCTTCAAGCCCTGACTCCACATAATTGGTTTTATAGGTCGATTCAGAATACTGGTATTCAATATCGATATCTGAATCGAAATAGATCAAATGTTTCGGGGTAAAGGTTAATTCACCAGATGTATAATCTATGGTGTAATCCCGATCTTCACCTCTTGACAATTTTTCTCCATTGATCCAAACCGATTCGGAACCGGCAGAAATAATCACATTTCTTTGACCCTCTTTCGATGTTAGAATATATGGCCCTTGTCTGCCATCGTCGCCCTTCATTTCTAATCGATTATATTTACCTTTCGATTGGCCAATCACGGTTCGTATTTTTACATTATTATGATTAATGCTATTCTTTATTCCTACTATATTTCTATTGTTATTATTATACTTACCAGATTTATTATTCACCATGATATCACCGGCGGTTAGTTCACCGGAAGGATAGGATACATTTAAATAAACTTTGTCCAATTCATCCAAGCCAGCGGTGGTTCCTTCCGGTTGAATGGGTATGGATTCATCCGTCACCGTGCCGGAAACACGAATGCTTTCACTGAGTTTCCCAGCAAGCTGAAACCGCAATCCGCCGTTTAATCCACCGGCACCTTGGGAGCTCATTTCTATACCACGAAAAAAAGTACCAGACGCATTGATAGGGTAAGAAATTGATTGGTTGGGAGATGGATTGATTGGTTTGTTATTTGATTCCTTCTGTTTGACCGAGTCTTTTTTTGCCACAATTAAGCTATCCAAAACGGGTAAAGTATCGATAATAGGGCCGATCTTTTGAGGCATATCAATTTGGGTGGAATCCTGAGAAAACAGGATAACCGTTAAAGCAAAAAAGATGTAATACTTATTGAGGGACATTTATATCGAAAATGATCAATTCTTTATCCGTCAAAACATTCAGAAAACGCCCATCCATAATGGCATCCATTATAGGCTTGTTTATATCTAAAGCAAATGGCGTTTCATCAATAAATTGTATATCCCCTCTTTCGTTGAGAATGATCCATGATTTATGAAATGGTAAAATCAGGAAAGGCTCTTCGATAGTGACTTTGAATCGTCTTTCTAATTTCCCCGATCGTGAAAAAAGGTGGACTTCATTTATACAATTATATAAAAGCGCCAATTGATCATTCAATCCATAACGCATAGATGTCATACAATCTTCTGCGGTGGGAAAAGTATTGAGATCTAAAAAAGTATTAAGCTGGGATGCATTAGAATTTAATCGATAAATCTCATGGGTTTCAGGCGAATAGAAATACAGCCATCCTCGACTATCTATTCCCATTGAAGTGGGGAATAAACCGCCATCATCTTCAGCAATTGATATCGATTGAATAAAATTTAATTGGGCATCAAATCGACTGATCCTGTTTTCGGTTCGGTCGAGCACAAATACGTCCAGTTGATGTGATATCATATCCACTGGGTCGAACAAACCAGATTCCCCCAGCCCAAAGCCACCCTTAATCAATAATGTATCCGAAGCCCAACTGCCAATACGGCGGTTTTGAGTATCAAGAAATATTAGCCCATTGGGAATTTTGACAAGGCGGTACGGATGAAACTCAGGACCGATTACATTTCGTGTGAGGTCAATGCGGCCAACCTCTATAGTCTCCTGGGGAAATGCAACCCCACAAAATAGTAAAAAAGAAAAGAAAAAAGTATGTCTATTTTTCAGATGGTTCTTCCTGTGGTGCACTCACTGGGTGTGTTAAAAACCATGATCCAATTGCAATCATACCTAAAGAGATTATTTGAGAACCGCTTAATCCAAATAAGTATCGGGTATTCACCCGCAAAAACTCGATGAAAAACCGTTCGGAACCTGCAAAAATAAGATAAGTGAAAAATAAACTCCCTGCCACGGTAACTGATTTTCGTTTTTTATATATAAAGTAGAAGATCCCAAACCCCAGTAACGTTTCATAGATTTGAGTAGGATGAACTGTCAAAACACCGGGATCAAATCCTTCTAAATTAATCCAGGGGTAATAAGTTTGAAATACGCGATAGGTGGAAGGCGGCAATCCATCTGGAAAGGAAATTCCCCAAGGTAAATGAGTCGGTTTACCATAATCATCTCCCACCAACAAACATCCAATTCGACCAATCGCATAACCTAAAATCAGCAAGGGTGCCACAATATCAGCGAATTTGAACCATTGCAATTTATTTTTCTTTAACACATAGGTCACTGCCAAGGTGCCTCCGATAAGACCACCAAGGAATACTAATCCGGCTCCGCTGAAAATCATTCCCATTGGATCAGCCTTCACTCGGCCAAAATTTTCTATTAAATAATAAATTTTAGAACCAAGGATTCCTCCCAATGCCGCCGCAAATACGATATCAGCAGCCAATTTCTGATCATATCCCAATTCTTTTAAATCTTTATTCAGAAAATAATAACAAGAATAGAATGCCATCATAAGCATAAACCCATAGGAATTGATCACCGGATGAATTTCCAATCCCAAAATACTAATTTTACCAAAATCAAAAATAATTGGCCACATTTATAGTTGTCCTCCACAATTTGCACAAAATTTATGTTCAGCCTGTACTGCTGACCCGCACTGAGGACAATAATTCCCCTGGGTAATTTCAGATTTATTTATAGCTTTGTCCTTCAATTCAGATTTTTGCTGGACACGAAACATAAAACCCACTGCAACACTGACGATTCCAAGAAGAACCAATGGCTGCCAAAGAGGGAGTTTATGTCGAACCGGTGGTTCACTGACTGTAGGCTGATTTGGCTGGCCGGTTCCAACATTTTCCTCTGATAACATTTCCTGTAATTTATTAATCGAAATTTCTCCACTCGGATTTTGATAGGTGAATGTTATCGATTTCCGTTTATTGGCACGATAATCATGAATATGAATTCTTCTAAAGTTTAATCCATGCTGATCCTGAAAAGTTTCAGCATCTTTTTCAGAAAAAGTAAAATTTTCAGCTACAAGCGGTTCCTGAATAGCAATATGGGCGTCGTCAACATGTTGATTTATTTCAAGATTATAAACACCCGATCGATCTGATCCTTCTTTATTAATAGGATAAAAGACAAATATCCTAAATTTGGATTCAAGCACACTTACTTGGATAAATGAGCGATTATTTGTTTTCAAAACAGAAAGAGTCTTTACCTCTGATTCCGTTTCAGCCGTCCCGCTTACAAAAAAGACACTATCGGTACTGACTGGAACACCCATTTCAAGATTTAATGGTAAACTTCCGGTTTTTACCTCTCCATTAACCTCAACCATAATTCCATCAAAATAATATTCAGAATAAACCACAGCATCAAACAAAGTAAATGGCGATGATTGTGCTACAAGCACCTTTAAGAATAGTAGGGTGAGTATTGATTTCTTCATTTTGATTTATTTCCCCCGAAATTTGACGAAGAAATTACTGATTTCCATCAAGAAGAAGTGGTGAATTTTACTAATACAAATAAATCATAAATCGCATGGGTATAGGCTGCCACTCCAAAACCACGAAGCACATAGATACCGCCTAATACGATTCCGGCAATCAACCGAACAAAGAAAATATACATTGATGGCGGCTCACCAAACGCACCCACAAAATGGAATCCTGAGAATAGCATGGCAGCTAAAATCACAGCGCCTACTTTTTTCCCCATCTCACCCCATTGAAAAATAAATTCAAGCACCGCCGCTAACCCCGTAATCAGAATTACTCGAAAAATGAACTCTTCATAGATTCCTGCACCAATTGCCAATACAACCTGCTGAATTAAACGTCCATCTTTACCATTCATGAGAAGGATTGGAAACCAAATCATTACAATTGTGAGAACAATGGCCCATCCAATGCTTTCAAACAACATGGTTAATAAATATTCACCGCGAATGGACGTGGACATCAACTTTTTCTTCTGCCGAAGAAAAGCAACCATAAAACCGATTAAAAATGTACCGCTGAAACCGTAGGTCCCAAATACACCAAACATTTCCATCATTTGACGCATAATAACGTCAGCCCCATTTCTTAATAAGGGTAAATCACTGGCGGCAATAGAAAAAATACCAATTTCGTAAATAAGAAATAATGGCAATGTAAAAATAAAGCTATAAAGGGGGGTGTGGGTTTCTTTCCAGTAATTTGAATGATTCATTAATGATAATACATTTTGGTGTTCATGAATTCTTCAACAATTGAACATATTTCACATGTCTCAATCCGAGTCGATTTGGAGAATGGCCAAAAGTGCTTCCTGGGGGATTTCTACCTTTCCAATTGATTTCATTCGCTTTTTACCCTCTTTTTGCTTTTTCCACAATTTTTGTTTTCGGGTAATATCACCACCATAACATTTTGCTGTTACATTTTTCTTTATTGCTTTTACAGTGGAGCGCGAAATGATTTTATGACCCACTGAAGCTTGAATTGGAACATCAAACATTTGTCTGGGTATCAATTCTTTTAATTTAGAGCATAAAGCAACACCGCGATCGTATGTATCATCCGAATGAGTAATCATTGATAAAGCATCTACAACTTCATTATTAATTAAAATATCCAATTTTTTTAAATCCCCGGACACATAATCAGAAATGTGATAATCTAAAGAAGCATAGCCCCTTGTTATTGATTTTAGTTTATCGTAAAAGTCAAAAATAATTTCTCCCAATGGAAGATCATAATGAAGCTGTGCCTTATCTGCTGTGATATAATTTGTATTTTTATATATCCCTCGCTTCTTCTGGCACAGGGTCATAATACCGCCAATATATTCTTTTGGGGTTATAATCTCCGCCGATACATGGGGCTCCAAAATAGCCTGAATATCTCCTGTAGATGGCATCTTTGCCGGCGTATCCACTTCAACAATTGACCCATCTCTAAGTTCCACTTTATATTGCACATTGGGAGTCGTGGTTACCAAAGCAATATCGAATTCCCGTTCCAGTCTTTCTTGGATAATTTCCATATGAAGCAGGCCCAAAAACCCGCAACGAAATCCAAACCCCAAGGCTTCGCTGGTTTCCGGTACATAGACCAATGATGCATCATTTAATTTTAATTTATCTAGGGCAGTTCGTAACTGATCATAATCATCCGCATCTGAAGGATATAACCCCGAAAATACCATGGGCTTTATTTCTTTGTATCCTGGTAATGCGTCCATGGCGGGATTCACTTTCGTCGTAATCGTATCACCTGGCAAGATATGTGAGACGTTCCGAATGCTGCCTAAAAGATATCCCACATCGCCGGCGCGCAATTCCTTCGCAGGAACCTGTTTCAGGACAAAATGACCTACTTCAGTAACGTCATATTGACGATCATGGGTAAAAAATTTAGCCGTGTCCCCTGGCTTTATCACGCCGTCAAACACGCGTAGGTAAGGAATTGCCCCTTTATAATTGTCATACATTGAATCAAATATCATGGCTCTAAGAGGTCTATCCGATCGATCTTCCGGTGGCGGGATTCTATCCAGAATGGCATCAAAGACATCCTGAATGCCAACGCCACTTTTTGCACTTGCAGAAATAATTTCACTTTTCTTACATCCAATTAACTCCATGATTTGATGAGTTACTTCTTCCGGTCGCGCACTATCCAAATCGACTTTGTTAATGATGGGAATAATGGTCAAATCATTTTCAATCGCTAAATAACTATTACTCACTGTTTGGGCCTCCACACCCTGCACAGCATCTACCAATAATAAAGCACCCTCACATGCAGCTAACGATCGTGATACTTCGTAGGTAAAGTCCACATGACCGGGTGTATCGATTAAATTCAAAATGTAATGTTGGCTATCGGTGTGAGTGTACTTCATCTGGATAGGATGGCTTTTAATCGTGATCCCCCTCTCCCGTTCCAAATCCATACTATCTAAGACTTGGGCCTTCATGTCCTTCTTTGCAAGGGTGTGGGTTTCTTCTAATAAGCGATCGGCCAAAGTAGATTTACCGTGGTCAATATGGGCAATGATACAAAAGTTACGTATATGGACTGTTGACATGGGGCCAAAATTACCTTACTCACCTTTCAAACAACGATTCAAAAATCAAGTTATTTCAATACATCTTTTGTAATTTTTGGAACATAAACCATAATAAATAATTAGAAGACATATGAAAAAAACATTATTACTGTTGATTTTGGGGCTTCTGGCCTGTTCAGAAAAAGAAGAAGAAGAGTCGAGTCCATTTGTAGGCACATGGGTCGTGACTGAAATGGGGATATACGAAATATCTGATTGTAAGGGTGAAATCGATGATACAGAATGGCGAGGCTTAAAAGGAAAAGGGCTAACGATAACTCTCGAGCTAAAAAAAGATGGAACCGGGATTCAGACCATTACCGGGCCAGATGCAAAAGTAACATCCTTCACATGGTATGATGCAGGTGGAACCATTTGCATACTAGATAAATGCAACATCTATGAAATGACAAATAACCAATTATCATTTCATATTAATGAAGTTAAAGACCCATTTTGTATCGATGAGAACTATGCTGTAACAGATCATACATCAAAACGGGGTTGTGAAAATGCGAGTACTGGTAACGAGTGGTTCCCAAAAGAATGCCATAAAATCAAATATAAAAAACAGATTTAATTGGCCTCATAATTTCCTCTATGAGTATCGCTGATGGATGGCTACATTCTTTACCAAGGGATGCATAAAATTTAATAGGAGACCTTTTACCATGAAACGAAGCATACTACTCATTACACTTCTGGCCTTCTTGGGATGTGAAAATAAAAAAGACGATATCAGCCCATTAATCGGTACGTGGGAAGTTTCAAACCTTGGGGAATATGAAAACGCAAACTGTTCTGGTGCTTTAGATTATTCCAGCTGGGTATTTGTCCAGGCATTTGGGTTTAAGATAACCATCGTAATTAAGGAAGATGGAACAGGGACAATGACGGTGATCGCCGGGGATGAAAAAGAAGAAGGGCCCCTAACCTGGGATGATAGCAAGAGTCAAATTTGTATTATGGGTGATTGCCTGACCTATAAATTGGATGGTGATTCATTTACTGTCGATCAACCGAACGAAGCTATATGCGAAGATGACGATGGCGATGAAACCAATCATGACACCCAATCAACTTGTGAAGCTGCCGGGAATACCTGGGAAGAAGCATCTTGCTCCCAAATGGAATTCACTAAAAAATAGAATCTAAAAAAAAGCCCCAGCATGCTGGGGCTTTTTTTATTATATATAATCGCTGTTTATGCTTGTCCGTTAAATTTAACCGATACCAATTTTGAAACACCCTTCTGCTCCATAGTAACACCATATAAATAATCTGCTGCTTCCATGGTGAGTTTGTTGTGAGTGACTACAATGAATTGTGTTTCATCTGCAAATTGATTCAGAACACGTTTAAATTTTTGAATATTCACATCATCCAGAGGTGCATCCACTTCATCTAAGATGCAATAAGGGCTTGGTTTATATTGATAAATAGCAAATAGCAATGCAATGGCCGTTAGCGATTTTTCACCTGCGGAGAGCATTCTCAAACTTTGATTTTTTTTACCCGACGGCTGGGCGTGAATCGCAATATCTGCTTCTAATGGATCCGGATCGCCCACCAATGATAACGATGCCGAACCACCC
Organism: Fidelibacterota bacterium; assembly: GCA_029938045.1. Lineage (GTDB taxonomy): Bacteria > Fidelibacterota > Marinisomatia > Marinisomatales > TCS55 > TCS55. The sequence goes on from JAPYOT010000013.1 coordinate 11,208, forward strand.
TCAAAAAATAATTGAAATAAATTGGAGAAATTGAGTTTAATCTGATCGAAGGTTTCCTGAAACTTTTTCCGAGCGACCTGATCAATTTTCTGAATGGTTTCCCGCAAATTATTCTCAGAAGCTATGAGATCATCCCGCTGCTCCATGAGGGATTGAAGACGGGATTTCTCATCTTCATACTCCTGATGAACAGCCATATTAATGGGGCCGATGCTTTCAATACTCCGCTGAATCGAATCAATCCGTAATGCTAAATCATCCGATTCTTCATTCACAATTAAATCTGTCGGAACTTCCATATCATATCGGTCACGTATCCGTTCCTGTATAATATTGATTCGTTGCTCCATCTCTACAATCTTTAATTCATTTGTCTTTAATTCTTCTAAAAGCGCTTCCTTAGATTGTTGTTCTGATCGAATCGTATCTTGCATTTTTTCCATGGATTGATATGTGTCATTCACCGCGCTCTGTTTCAAGTCTGTTATGGATTTTTCTTTAATTATTTTTCCTGTAATAGACTTTAGATCGCTTTCGCCTTCGGTTATTTGTATTAATAAGGATTCGCGTTTTTCTCCAAGTGCTTTCACTTCCTGATTAATCGTTGTAGAACGGTTTTCTAATTCTTGTATTGTTTCTTCCGAAACGCGTTTTTGAAAATTTATATTATCCCGCTTATTATCAAAATTGAGTAGTGTAATCCGCAATTCCTGAACTTCATGCTGGAAGGTATCCCGCTCACCTTGTACCTTTACTAAAGCATCTGATGCTTGCTGTACAATCAATTTAAAATTTTCAATGACCGCATTTCCCTTTGCTAACCCTGGCTCAAGTTGTTGAATGGATGCCTGAAGACTTTCTATCGTTTGAACCGTATCTTTAACCTCCCCATGAAATTCTTTTAAATTTTCTAATGCTTGAGACTGACTATAGTGATTTCGAATTAGGGATGATTCAACACCATTCAATTCATGGGTTAAATTTTCCAGTTCCTCTCCCAAGGACCTTGATTGGGAAGATTGGACTTTAATATTTTTTTCAAGTTCTGCAAGTTCTTGCTCTTGCCTATTAATTATGACGCCATTTTTTTCTATTGACTGTTTGATAGATTCAATTTTTTTCTGGCGACCGATTAAACTGCCATCACCATTTTTCCCATGATATTTCAAAACAAAGTTTTTCCCCGAATAGGCGCCATTCAAATCCACCATATTCCACCCATCTAAATCATGATTTTTTAAGGCTTCATTTAAATCGTTAACAACCAAAAGATTCCCTAAAAGCGCATTGGCAAGATCTTTTGCTTTTTGATCTGCACCACATAATTCCGCGCCACTTCCGAGAATGTTCTTTCCATTGGGTACTCTGGCTACCTCTAAAGAAAGTTTGCTTAATTCTTTTAAGGGTAAAATGGACAGATTACCAATTTTATGAGATTGGGCTAATTCAACAATGTTTACGGCAGCATCCCGATCCTCAGCCACCAAACATTTGGTCCAATCTCCTAAAGCACTTTGAAATGCAACATCATATTTTTCCTCTATCTGGAACAGTTCGCCAACCGTTCCAATAATACCAGGGTAATCGTTTGGTGATTTTAAAATGGTTCGAACTCCTTCCGGATATCCTTCTTTTTGTTCAACCAATTCCTGGTAAAAATATGTTTGGGATTCCAAGGATTCCAATTTGGATTGTCCACGATGAATTTCAATGGATAATTCGGATTCTTTTTTTTGTTCGGTTCTCAATAATTCTCGCACTTTATTTAGTGTTGCATGGATTTTTTCTGTGGACTTTTTCAGAACCATTTTTTTCTTGTCTAAATCTTTTTGTTCTTTGCTTTGATTCTTTTGGCTGATTTCAATTTTTATAATTTTTTCATTCAACTGGGTAATAGTATTATTTTTTTCTTTGACGAGTGATAAAGTGCGATCTAATAATGATTGATCACCCGCCATTTTTTGCTGGGCCTCCCATCGATCAGTCTGAGCTTTTTCTAACAAATCCTGGGCTTTTTTGTACCGGCCATTCACCACTTCAAATTCCGATTTTTTTGATTTGTATTTTATTAACTGTTCACCAACCTGGGGATCTAAAACAGACAATTCTCCATTAAAGTGTTTTATCTGTCCCTTGAGGTGAACTTTTTTCTGGACATTGCTTTCACTCTCTCGTTGCAATCTTTGTATGGTCGCTTCTGTTGCCTTGTCCTGTTCGGACCAAACCAATACATTATGACGGAAAGATTCCCTTTCTTCCTCCCTTTTACGCAATGCAGATTGCAGAGAATTCAATTCGGTTTGCTGATCGCTATAAATACTTTTTAGATGAATTAATTCCTTTTCATGTTGAGAAGTATCTGTTGCTTTTTCATTTTTAAGATGAGTGAATTCTAATACACGTTTACGCAAAGGACTGATATTTGATTCATAATCATGAACGCGAATAAAGGCTAACGCAACCTCTTTTTCTTTCAGTTCATCTGATAATTTTTCATGACGTTTGAACCGTTTTAATTGCAGATTAAGCCCATTTACTTTTTGTTCAACTTCCTGGGCAATATCATCTACCCGATCCAAATCCTGCCGGACAGCATCAAATTTTCGCAAAGTCGATCGGCGCTGCTGTTTATACTTATTTATGCCTGCCGCTTCTTCAAACATGCGTTTACGGTCATCATCTGTTTCAGAAAGAATTTGTTCAATCATTTTTAATTCGATAACAGAATAGGCATCAGCGCCCATACCCGTATCAATAAATAAATCATGGATATCTTTTAATCGACACGGGGTGCGATTTAGAAAATATTCTGAATCTCCATTTCGATATACACGACGGCCAATTTCTATATCATTATATTCTACCGGAAGTTTCCCGCGATTATTATGAACCGTAAGAAAGGCTTCACAAACGGAGAGTGGTTTTAACCCATCTGCGCCATTAAATATCACATCACCCATTTTGCTGGAGCGTAGTACAGAATATTTTTGTTCACCCAGAACCCAGCGTATCGCATCCACAATATTAGTTTTACCACAACCATTTGGGCCAACGATGACGGTAACGCCTTCGCCAAATTTGAGTTTCTCTTTTTTGGCGAAAGATTTAAAGCCGTGAATTTTAAGTTCTGATATATACATTTCCGAGGATAAAGAGGTATAGGAATCTAATGATTTCCTAAAGGGATAACTATAGGGATCATATGAAAAAGGTCATCCGGGTGGCCAGGCCATTTTGCGACCGCCCAAAATATGCATATGGATATGAAACACGGTCTGGCCTCCATCAGAATTTGTATTAAAAATGGTTCTGAAACCGGATTCATCAATCCCTTCATCCTTCGCTATTTTTTTTGCAGTCAGTAATAATTCACCGGCCAAATTTTGTTCTGGTTCACCCAATTCATTTATAGAACGAATATGTTTTCTGGGAATCAATAATATATGGGTTGGTGCTTTTGGATCGATATCCCGAAAAGCAAAAACAGATTCATTTTCATAAACAATATCGCAAGGAATTTCACCTGAGATCATTTTGCAAAATAAACAATTATTCATCCTTCATTACCTATAAGTTGATTCAAATTAGAGATTGCCACAATTGCAGCAGTCTCACTTCGCAGTCTCCTCGGCCCTAAAGATATAAATTCAACATGTGCTTGTTTCATTTGTTCAATTTCATTTTCAGAAAAATCACCTTCAGGACCAATCAACATCCATGCTTTTATCCGTGCTTTCCCTAAAGAATTCGCCAAAGTTTTCTTCCCTGAGAAGCGGCAAACAATTTTACGGCAACCCTTAAGATTCTCGAGCCAACTGGTCATGCCAATGAGATCACGAACCTGAGGAAAATAGCTCCGCCCCGATTGTTTGGCTGCGGTAATGACTATTCGATTCGCACGATCCATATTCAGTTTTGTTTTCACGCATCGATCTAACAAAAGAGGTTGAATTGACTTCACACCAAGTTCGGTTGCTTTTTCCAGCACAAAGTCCATCCGGTTACCTTTAATTAATCCAATGGCCAAATGAATCTCATAATCAGATTCTCCATAGTTTGGGTGAGCCTGTTTAATAATTCCAGAAACGGATTTGCCGTTTATCCCTGAAACGGTGCCTTCATAAGCGGTTCCTAATCCATCCAAGAGCCATAAGCTATCCCCCTTTTTTCCCCGTAGTGATTTGAGAAAATGTAGAGATTCTTCTTTAGAAAGGGTGAATTGATTATGGTGTAAATTATCTGGATGGATTTGGAAAAAGTGTTCTTCCATCAGCGTCGGTTATTCCCGAATGTAAAGGTAATATTAACAACAGTACCATTATAATTAGTACGTCCATCCACTTCTTTGCCCATGGGAAGGTACTCATAACCAATGGATGGTGAAATGGCGCTGCCACCCATTTGAAGAAAGTCGACACCAAATGCAACTTGAATGCCATAGGTCATAATCGTACCTGCTTTCCCCCAACGATTAGAAAATTTTCTAGTATCTTCATCGCCGTCCACTGCCAAAATAGGGCCGAGTTTCATTTCCACGAATGGTGAAAAGTTATTGGCAATTTTACCTTCGAAGGGTAACCATCTTACCGTACCGAATAGGGGTACCATAAATAGGGCCTTGTCACCCACATTGAGTGCTTGCCCCGTAAATCGATTATATCCCGGAAGTTCTGAATCATTTTTTATGTCGTAAAACCTCGTTTCGAATCCGGTGATTATATTCGATTTAATTTGCCATTGCCCTGAGAATATAATACCAACACCTCGTGTGCCTAGCATGGGACCAATCCCTTTTTTCATTTGAGCATGTCCAACGGAAATCATCATTCCAATGGTTATAAAAATAATTATTTTTTTCATATTCTTACCCGCTATTTATTCCTGATACGATTAAGTTCGTCCCAAGTTTTCTGAGACGAAGCAATCCGATTAACGATGCCATCACCTAACACCGATGTATTAAAAATTTCATCCACATCTTCTATAACTACCCTTGTATACCAAATCCCCTGTGGATAGATCACTACAGCAGCCCCCATTTCACAGGCATCCAAACACCCGCTCTTATTGGCGCGAACCTTTCCTTTCAATCCATGCTCATTTATCAACTGTACAAATCGCAGACGAATTTCCTGCCCACCCTTTCGGGCACAGTCTCCTTTTGAGCTTTCAGGAATTCGTTCATTGATACAGACAAATATATGCTTACTGTATTTCATTCCGTCAATAAGATAACTTTGCCAATTTGTTCACCCTTTTCCAAATATTCATGGGCGTGTTTGATATCACTCAAAGCAAATACTTTATCTACAATTGGTTTAATTGTGCCTTTAATAACAAGGGATAAACAATCATCAAAAGCAGCCACATCACCCATGGTTGAGCCTAGTATTGTCTGCTGTTTAGAAAATAAATGGCGAAGGTCTATGCCAACTTTTGGACCAGTGGTTGCACCGCAAGTCACAATGCGTCCACCCTTTGCAAGCAATCGCATACTGGTCTCCCATGTGGCTTTTCCTACATGCTCAAACACCACATCTGCACCACGTCCATCCGTGAAAGCTTTGACAGATTTTACAATATTGTCCCCGTAATGGTCCAATACCAAATCAGCGCCTAATCTTGAGGCATGGGACCGCTTTTGTTCGCTCCCTCCCGTGGCGATGACTTGACAGCCTTTTGCTTTTGCAATCTGGATGGCCATGGTTCCCACGCCGGAACCGGCACCCCAAACTAAAACAGTTTCACCCGGTTCAATTTTAGCACGACGTACCAGCATAGTATAAGCTGTTTGGACGGTTAAGGGAAAAGCAGCGGCTTCCTGGAAGGATAAATTCTCCGGTTTTAACCGGACATTTTTTTCCGGTACTGCAATAAATTCGCATTGGGTTCCATCCTGGCTTTCTCCTAAGATACCCATATTATCACAATAATTTTCCCGGCCGCTTCTGCAAAACTGGCAATGACCACAATAAGTTAATGGCTGAATACACACTGCATCACCATTAGCGAATTGCGAAATATTTTCCCCCACATCAGAGATAACGCCTGAACCATCACTCCCCAATATCATGGGTAATGGTACACCTGAAATCCCTCGGCGAACCCATAAATCTAAATGGTTTAAGGCGGCGGCTTTAATTTGAACAACGACTTCCCCATCCATTGCTTCAGGTCTGGAGATGGATTCAACCTGGAGAACTTCAGGGCCGCCGTGCGAATGAATCCGAACTGCCTGCATTAGTCCTCTGTCTTGGACAAAAATATTTTATCGATACTATACTTTCCAGGTCCTGCGGCAGCAATCGCTGCAAAAATTGACATATAGATTAATGCACTCTCAGGATTTCCGGTCCCCGTAATATGATACATGGCTGCAAAAAACATGGTACCAACCACCAGTGCCGCAGCCGGTTGTGTAAACAATCCAATTAATACCAACCCTGCACAGATGGATTCAGAAAATGCACCTAAAAATCCGAACATTGGATTTAAAAAATCGATAACACCAAAATACTTCGTCACTGCACTCCCCAAACCAGCCCATTTTTCAGGGTGAGTGATTTTACCCCACCCATGATTAGTTAATAAAAAATACCCAGGGAGGATCCGCAGTATCAAAAGGCCAACTTGGGTACACTCACATTTTCCCTTTAAAAACTTAATTAAACAACTCATTCATTCTCCTTCTTATTTATATCTTCAAAATCCGCATCCTTAATATCCAAGTTTTTATAAGGTTCTCTTTTTTTAACGACATTCTGATTGGATTTCGAAATGGATTTTACTTTTTTAAATAATGTGTAAACTAAATAAGCAAATGTCCCAAAAAACAAAATTCGAATCATGTCTATAAGCCGGTGGTTGGGTTGAAAAATTTGGTTCCCGTTACAGGCTGTCTGATATAATTGATCACCTCATCCAGATCACCATCATTATGAACAAAATCAATATTGTTCGTATTAATAATCACTAACGGCGTATCCTGGTAACGAAAGAAATATTCGTTATACACTTGGTTTAATGCATCGATATAATCCTCGGATATATTTTTTTCAAAATCCCTGCCGCGGCGAGAAATATTGCGCATCAATGTATCCGTATCTGCCTGAAGGAAAATAACCAAGTCAGGATGAATGACATTCCGCTCCATCATATTGGCTACAGTGTCATATAATGACATTTCCTTCTCCTTGAGATTTAGTGAGGCAAAAAGACGATCTTTTACAAACATATAATCTGTTATAATTAAATTGTGAAACATATCCACCTGTCGCAAATCCTGTTGTTGTTGATAACGCTGAAATAGAAACCATAACTGAGTCTGGAATGCATGGGCTTCCGGATCATCATAAAAGTCAGCTAAGAAGGGATTATCTTCGAATGTTTCTAAAACCAATTTGGCATTTAATCGATCCGCCAGAAGTTTCGCTAAGCTTGTTTTTCCAACGCCGATTGTACCTTCTATAGCAACATAATACAAATTTCTCATGCAGTTTTTTCCAAATGGTGCATCCGGACGTTGGATGTATCCGGACATAATAATAATAATTCTGAAATTGTTTTTCCTGCGCCCTGTACCGTGAATTCCGGTGCAAGTTCCGCCCAAGGAACAAGGACAAACTTACGAGAAAAAAGCCCAGGATGTGGAATGATTAAATGGCTTAAATCAACCATTTTTGTTTCGTACGCCAAAATATCTAAATCAATGACTCGCGGAGCATTTTTTTCATGGATCTCTGGACGGCCCAACATAAGCTCTATTCCTTTACATACTTGAAGCATTTCTTCTGGATCTAAAGCGGTTGACAGTTCTACAACCGTATTTAAAAAGAAGGGCTGATCCTGGTTTATCAAAGGATCTGTTTCATAAATTGAAGCTGTTCTATTTATGTTAATATCTTGTCTTACATCTAAAGCGGTGATGGCAGAAAATAAATATGTTTCACGATCACCTATATTTGACCCCAAACCGAGGTAAACCAATTCAGACATAATCTTTTTTTGTCCGCTTAATCTCTACTTCAACTGTATCAAGCACACCACGGACCGGTGCATGGGGTTTTCGGACTTTCACCACCAATGAGTCGATGGGATGACTCTTTAATATATTTTTTGCTACAGAATTTGCTAATGCTTCAATAAGATAGAATTTATCTTTTTTAACACAAATATCAACTGTGTGGTAAATGGCTTCATAGTTAATGGTCTTTGTTAAATCATCTGTTGTACCCGCTTCTTCCAAAGATAGATTCATTTCTAAATCTATTTCAAACCGTCCACCCAAATGTTTTTCAGAGTCACTCACACCGTGAAACCCATAAAACTGCATATTTTTTAATCGAATGACATCCATAAGACAAAGAATTTACTCGAGAGCGTCTTCGTGTGTCAAGGCAGGGAATAGATATTTTTGATCCAAATGCCTTAACCGTGACTGATTGGTTACTTTTCTAACGAAATCGTAAATCCCTTGTACTCCCCGTCTGGCAAAACGGTGGGCAGTCTGTACTGTGGATCCGTAAGAATCCCATACACAATCGGATCGCCCGTTTTCACTCTTTCAGGCGTATTCAATTGCCACTCGTGACCGATTTCGTCGAAGCGGCCGGGATAGGACTGACCGCCAAGAATACTAGTGAGTGCCCAATATGTATATTCCGTAATCATACAATCGTATTCACAGGTTTCATCATCATAAGAGTACCATGCACCTGCAGGATAAGTCGCAGGTGGTCTTTCAAAATAACCGCCTCTTGCCTTATCCATTGCATCGGCAATGGATGAACCCTTTAACTCCCCTAATTCATTGTCATACACTTTTGCATAACCCTCGTGTGTAATTAAATGGAGCACCTCTTCTATGGATGCGTCAAACCGGACATTGGAAGAATTTTTATTAAATGAGGGGATCGTTTCTTCATCAAAAAGTAATTGTAAATGATCGTGATCTGGTTCATCACCATCAAAATTGTCTAATTCATTTTCATCTTTGAACATAACCAATGTGGCATCTACAGAAATTAATTTATCCACAACAGCTTGATTGTCCACTTTGCCATCTTCATCATTATCAAGATATTGGGCCATTATTTTGGCAGCGTGAAGCACCTTTTCATCGGAAGTGTTCTCAGTCGCAATTACTTTTAATCCAAAAACGATTGCCTGCTTAGGGAAATTAAATTCCCAACTGGAACACTTTGCTGAACCACATTCACTATAACAGCCTATCATGATTATAGTTATGGCGAGACAAATAAAATTAAAAAATCTTTTCTTCATTATAATTCCAGTTAACAGTTACGAAAACTAACAAGACAGTTTCACCATTTCAAGAAAATAAAAAGCCCCCCGCATTTTGCGGGGGGCTTTTTAAGAAAAATGAGGATAACCTCAGATTACATCATGCCGCCCATGCCGCCCATGCCACCCATTCCTGGATCCATTGGAGGCATTGCTGGCGCATCCTTTTCAGGAAGTTCCGTCACGGCAGCTTCAGTTGTCAGAATCATGCCTGCAATTGAGCATGCATTTTCTACAGCGACACGAGCCACTTTAGTGGGATCAATGATACCTGCTTTGAACATGTTAACATATTCACCCGTGCGTGCATCATAACCGTAGTCGTTCTTACCTTCGCGAATTGCTTGAGCAATAATCGAAGGCTCAACGCCGGCATTTTCGCAAATCTGACGAAGGGGAGATTCCAAGGCACGGCGCACAATGTCCACACCCACAGCTTCTTCATCATCAACTTTTACTTTATCCAACGATGGGATAGCCCGAAGCAGCGCAACACCGCCACCAGGAATAATGCCTTCTTCTACAGCAGCGCGGGTTGCGTGCAATGCATCTTCAACACGTGCTTTCTTTTCTTTCATTTCCACTTCTGTGGCAGCACCAACGTTTATAACAGCAACACCACCAGCCAATTTAGCCAAGCGTTCTTGCAGTTTTTCACGATCATAGTCAGATGATGTTTTTTCAATCTGAACTTTAATTTCGTTAATGCGTCCTTTAATGGCATCTGATGCACCGCTTCCACCAACGATGGTGGAGTTATCTTTGTCAGAAACCACCCGTTTGCTTGTACCCAGATATTCCAATGTGGCATTTTCCAGTTTATATCCTGCATCTTCAGAGATGACAGTTGCACCGGTTAATACAGCAATATCTTCTAACATGGCTTTCCGACGATCACCAAATCCTGGTGCTTTCACAGCCAGCACTTTAAATGTACCCCGAAGTTTATTCACAACCAATGTAGCCAGGGCTTCCCCTTCTACATCTTCTGCAATAATAATAACAGGTTTACCGGTCTGAACGACTTTTTCCAATAAAGGTAGTAAATCTTTCATGTTGGCGATTTTTTTATCATAAATCAAGATATATGGATCTTCCAACTCAGCTTCCATATTATCAGAATTGGTGACAAAGTAAGGAGACAAATAACCGCGGTCAAATTGCATTCCTTCTACTGTTTCCAAGAATGTTTCAGCTGTTTTGCTTTCTTCCACGGTGATGACACCATCTTTACCCACTTTGTCCATGGCTTCGGCAATCTTTTCACCAATTTCACGGTCATTGTTAGCAGAGATAGAACCCACATTTGCAATCTGTGCTGCATCGGGAAGATCTTTACTTTGACTTTTCAATGATTCAATAACAGACCGGGCGGCTGCATCAATGCCTCGTTTGATAGACATTGGGTTTGCACCGGCGATCACGTTTTTGAGACCTTCGGTAATCAATGCCTGAGCCAAAACAGTAGCCGTTGTGGTGCCGTCACCGGCAACATCAGATGTTTTAGACGCAACTTCTTTAACCATCTGTGCGCCCACATCTTCTAATTTATTTTCCAATTCAATTTCTTTGGCAACCGTAACGCCATCTTTGGTAATGGTCGGGGCACCAAACTTTTTCTCGATGACTACATTCCGTCCTTTAGGGCCCAGGGTAACTTTCACCGCATTGGCGAGTTTATCCACACCGGCTTTCAGGGCAGTCCTTGCCTCGAGATCGTATGATATTTTTTTAGCCATAATTCAAATACTCCTTATAAGACAGCGAGAATATCGCTCTCGCGCATGATGAGAAAATCTGTTCCTTCAAAGGCGAATTCTGTACCGCTATATTTACCGTATAGAATTTTGTCACCTTTCTTTACTTCCATTGCGATGGTGGTTCCGGCGTCACTGACTTTTCCGGGTCCCGTTGCAACGATTGTACCTTGTTGTGGTTTTTCCTGAGCTGTATCGGGAAGAATGATGCCACCAGTGGACACTTCTTCAGCCGGAGCCGGTTCAACAACAACACGATCAGCCAAAGGCTTTACTTTTAGTGCCATTTCGCTATCTCCTATTTTTTTTATTAATTAAGATCTTGTTTCGTTCATTATTCTGCATTTATACAGCGCGGAATTTATACATTATTTACAGGAAAATTCAATAAATTTTAGCAGTCTTTTTAATAGAGTGCTAATTGTGGTATAACTGGTTTATTTGTAACTGGTGAGTAGTGTCAATACCTTTCACCAGTTCCTATTTTAGGAACAACATTTTCTTCACCTTGCGGAAGTTTTCTACTTCCAGACTGTAGAAGTATAAACCGGAACTCACCGCACTACCCTGTGCATCTTTACCATTCCATAGGGTTTGGTGGTTGCCCGTGTTCACCCAGCCTTTTTCAAGTGTAATCACTTTTTGTCCCAATACATTATAAACTGAGAGATTCACATGGGACGGAACCGGGAGTGAGAATGTAATGGTCGTGATGGGGTTAAAGGGATTGGGATAATTTTGATCTAAAGCAAATGTCTCCGGAATAGATGCTTCTATTTTTGCAACCATGCCATCTACATAGCTCGGTTCCCCCACAATCAATGTCATGGGGTAATCATAATGGTTACTGAATTTTGTGATTGAGCCATTATCAATTTCCAGTAATAAATAAGATTTCCTCTCGATATGATCAAACAATCTTACTTCAACACCGCTTGGCAACTGTCCGCGTAGTTTAGAAGCGAGTTGAATCGGTCCATCTATATCTTTTGTTTTCAGATTCATTTCCCATGTGCCGTTCATCAAATCCAATGAGCGAATATCGGATGTAAATGCATAGTCCACTCCCCAATCTTCCCGATTCATAGCTAAAGAAATATATTTGTCCATTGCAGGAGGTTCCGGATTATCCCATATATCCAATGTTTCGGAAGCATCTTCTCTTCGACCCATGGCATTATATACATCGCCAAATTCTCCATTTCCCGCACTGAGAATCATCTCCCATCCTTCAGTAGCCAGTAATTTACTTTTGGCACTTCCTTGCGTATTTAATGGATTAATGGAAAGACTCACCGAATCACTGGTGCGATTAAAGATCGCATAACCTTCCCATGGTAAAATTGTGGATGTTTCGTTATCCCACCCCTCAACTCCGCTTTTGCCATAAGTCAGAGGACCATAAACAGATGCATTATCGAAACTCACTTTTAATTCAAATGGGTAGGGATTTCCCATGAGACTCCAACCGGATGGAATACGAATCGTATGGTTTCTAAGATCCACTGATTTCCCCGATCCCACACTGAAAGAAATATCATCCCCCATGCGTTGATGGAGCCAATATCCAAGGCCGATCTTTATATCCTGAGCTTCAAGCCAATTGGCATTTCCCTTATCCTCATACAAAAGCCATGTTTGCTCTGATGAAGGTTTTCCCAATTCATCCCCAATTGTTTCATTAATTGTATTTAAATCTATATGTGTGGGTATCGAGATCAACCGCCATTTTTCTTTGGGCAAACCATTAGGATAGGCACTTCCTTTTATGGTTGAAGACAGTACATTCTTTCCATATTTGACTTCCAAAGAAAGGGTATCTCCATTACTAACATTATCATACTCATCGGTGGCCGTATAGTAGTATGCAAGGCCATTAATCCCCACCATATCCTTATTAACTGTTCCTGTATAAGTACCATCCCCATTGCTGCTTGCAGCCTGTTCCACAACTCCAAGAGTCCCCCCTACTTGATAATATAGGTTTACTTTGGTGATCTTATTTTCATCAGTAACATTCACGGTAATTGCTACATCCTGATTCTCAGTTGAGGTGATTGGCGTTGTAGGTGTTACAATAACTGGTGGAATGGTATCATTGACCCCTTCGCCTGTAAGACTCACCTGTTTGATTCCTGATATATTATTTGAATAATAATTGGCCTGACCAAACGAAGTGCCAGCAACTTGAGGGTAAAATGCAAAGGTAAAGTCCGTACTTAAGTTTGGAGCTAATGTTACGGGGTAAATTTTGGTGTCCATGGAATATCCAGCACCAGAGACCACTACTGAATCAATAACCATCGTGTCTAACCCTACACTTGATAGGGAAATCGTTTTTTTATACGTCCGATTTACAATGACCTTTCCAAAATTGATTGAAGTTTTTGAAAGTGAAATCTCAGGCTCCGGCATATCTTTTACAAAAACCATTTTACTGGCCTGATAAGATAATCCTCCGATATCTTTTACTTGCACTCGAATAACCAGAGTATCGTCTGCTTCATAATCAAACATAGCGTCTGTTCGTAAGGTATCGTTAACAATCAAAAACTTGTCATTGTCTACATCATTGGATCCATCGCCAGAGATTAAATTATACGTATAGATCTCTCCCGTATCCACATCCGTTGCAGTGAAAAGGCCCACATGCATTCCGGAGGGTGAATTCTCTTGAACTGTATCTGGAGCCAAAGCTAATGATGTGGGCGCATCATTCACAGGGAGTACAGTTAAGATAAACGATTCTGAGTCTGTTTGTGCTATAGGCCCGTTATCAATGGCAATTATGGTTATTACCGCGGTTCCATGCCAGTTTGTAGCAGGATATAAAGTAAGCAGTGAGTCATTAATAGCAATCGTCACGTTGCTATTTGAAGACGCACCTGCAAAGGTGACCTTATCAAGATCAGCATCTGTTGCTGACATTACCAGACTGAAGGCCGCATCTTCAAAAGTTGTTTTATTCCCTATAGTATACAGTACCGGCGCACGATTTGTATCAGTGGTAGTGAACGATGCTGCTGCAGAAAAAATAGTATTTCCTACAGTGTCCTCAACCGATTCACCAATCCCAACCCAAACGGTTTGGGCATAAGAAAAATCATTAGTGGGATCGATTGTAATAATCTTTTTATCTGCATCAATCTTGGCATCAAAAGCGATGTCTGTTCCACTATGAATAGGCGCCTTTAATCGTATAAGTGCATCCACATTGTCATCTGTTAACTCACTGTTGTCAATATTTCTGATGGGTTCGTTAAAGGTCAGAGAAATTGTAGCCTTCAGTGCAACTTCAATAGCACCATTTATTGGTGAAAAAACAATTATTGGTGGCGAACCATCATAAAGCCAGTTGAACTGATCGGCCGCTGTATTATTATTACTTGAAGCGTCAGTAAAAGTATTGGCTAACACATCAATGGTTACGGCTCCTTCTGCAGTCGGTGTAAAAGTAGCAGTATAGACTGTGCTTGAAGTGGCACTGAATGCACTCAAGGTGCCATTGGATACAGAAATATCTCCAATTTCAAAATTGCTCGTTGCTTCATTAGAAGTAAATGTGAGTGACAAAGTGGCATCATTGGAACTAAACTCGTCTGGACCTTCTGCTGCTGTGATGGTCATGGTTGGACCTGTAATATCATAGAACCAGTTGAACTGATCGGCTGCGGTATTATTGTTGCTCGACGCATCGGTAAAGGTGGCGGCAGCTACATCAATGGTTACCTCGCCTGTAGCAATCGGGGTCAATGTCGCTGTATATACCCTGCTACTTGTACTTATTCCCCAAGATGCTCCATTAACAACCCCATTATTATTACCGCTCGCATCATTAACTGAGGTCCCAGTTCCTTCGTTAAATTTCCAATAACCTACTAGACTTGAAGAAGATACATAATTGCCAGAATTTGATGACGCATCTAATCTTGAGCCAGAATTATATAGTGCTGTCACTTCAGCGGCCGTTAATGCATCATTCCAGACTGCAGTCTCATCAACTGAACCATCAAAATATCCGTCCGGTGACCAATTACTTCTACCTATAAAACTTGACGGTCTATCCATTACAGCAGGTACTGAGGTTGTACCCGAATGGATCTGTACACCATTTTTATATAAAATAACACTTCCAGCATTATCCATTGACGCAACAAGATGCATCCACACTCCTGTAGATAAAACATCATTAGCGGTTACTTTACCTCCACTTGTTCCATCAACATATACTTCAAATGTAAGATCATCCCATACATGTTGATTGGCCAATATGAATCCATTACGCTTTAATGGGTTGACGGGATCTATTCCTACATCAAAATCAATAATTCTAGACCAGCTATTATAACTATTATATAAAACCCAAGATGAAACACTTAAACCGGTAGAAAAGTTTGCGGTTACATTCCCTACATCTACATAATCATCGATGCCATCAAAACTAAGAAAAGACGCAGTGGGAGTCTCGCTGGATACTGAGAAATCGCTGATCACACCATTCGTCACTGTAATATCATCCGCTGCAAAATTATTGGTGAGCTCACTGGCAGTAAACGTGAGTGACAGAGTGGCATCGTTGGACGTAAACCCGTCTAATCCTTCTGCTGCTGTGATGGTCATGGTTGGCCCTGTAGTATCATATGTCCAGTTAAACTGATCGGCCGCTGTATTATTGTTGCTCGACGCATCGCTAAAGGTGTCGGCCGCTACATCAATGGTTACGGCACCATCTGAAGTCGGTGTAAATGTGGCTGTATATACTGTGGTTGAAGTGGCGCTGAATGAACTCAAGGCACCATTGGTTACGGTAATATCCCCCACGACAAAGTTACTGGTGGCCTCACTGGATGTAAATGTGAGCGACAGGGTGGCATC
Source organism: Fidelibacterota bacterium (assembly GCA_029938045.1). Classification (GTDB taxonomy): domain Bacteria; phylum Fidelibacterota; class Marinisomatia; order Marinisomatales; family TCS55; genus TCS55. Next base: position 27,143 of record JAPYOT010000013.1, read on the forward strand.
ATCGGATGTAAATCCGTCTGCACCTTCTGCCGCAGTAATCACCATTGTGGGACCCTTTAGATCATTCAAGGTTACAGGACCTCTAGTATCTAGTGACGTTGCAACTCCATGGGGATCAAAGAAAGCATCAGCATAGTTTCCAATCATAAATTGTTCAACACCACTTGCCGCTCCTGTGGTACTAAAAAATGCGCGTATAGTTGTTTCGCCACCCACCAATGCAGATGCACTTCCTAAAACAGTGTTATCAGTAGCCTTTATACCAGTTAATGTAATTCCCGTCGCATCACCACCATTTCGGATGAATGTTAGATACCCATCAGTAATATCAACTCCACCGCTCGTTCTCGGATAATCGCCAGTGGAGTGTGGGGTGCTATAAATCTTTTCATCCCAGACAATATCAAGATAACTGTTATCAGCAGCAAGAGTGTATCCACTAACATCTGCCTCTCTAATATCAATTGGATCAAATATTGCCGCATAGCCTGTCACGTTTTCTCCAGGTCCTCCACCAGCAACTTTATTTCCAGCAGAGTCTATAGATACAAAAGCACCAAAATAATCATCAGAGCCACCTCCATTTATATCATATCCTACCTCACGCCAGCGAGTACCATTATATTCTAAAACACGTAAATACCCTGCATTGCTGCCACCTCCATCATTTTCTTGACCACTTATCGCCACATGACTTCCATCAAAGTCTAGGTCTACAGAACCACCAAAAAGATCTCCAGCTGCTTCGCCATCTATATCTGAACCGAGTTGAGACCAACTGTTATTACTGAATTCATAAACTTGAGCATGTCCAGCATTGTTACCTGCCGCATCATTTTCCTCTCCGCCAATTGCCACATGACTTCCATCAGAGTCTAGAGATACTGAAAGACCGAATAAATCTCCGGCTGCTTCTCCATCTATATCTGAACCAACCTGTGACCAACTGTTATTACTGAATTCATAAACGCGAGCATGTCCAGCATTGTTACCTGCCGCATCATTGTTCTCTCCGCCAATTGCCACATGACTTCCATCAGAGTCCAGAGATACTGAAATGCCAAAAAAATCCCCGGATGCTTCTCCAGCTATATCTGATCCAAGCTGTGCCCAACTCCCATCAGTTCCATATTTATACACTCGGACAAGACCATTATTCAAGTCAGGAGCACCTATTGCTGCATGACTTCCATCAGAGTCTAGAGATACTGATACACCAAACTTAGCAAGTTCTGTTGTACCTAAAAGCGTTTGACCAATTTGAGACCAACTGTTATTACTGAATTCATAAACTTGAGCAGAACCCGCACTCACTCCAGCTTTACGTTCAATAACATAAATCGTACCTTGATCATCAGCATTTGCATTTTTATACGGAGCACCAACAGCAACATAGTCGCCATCAATAGCAACAGAAATACCATATTGATCATCTTCTGCTGGATCATTAGCAACTACTTTTTTGTCTATTCTCCAAGAAGTCCCATAACGTTTGTAGATATAAACTGAACCGGAATTTGGAGCAGAATCATCATTATTTGGAGCTCCAACAACAACGTTATTTCCAGAGATGGATACCGAACGACCAAAATTATCACCCTCGGCATCATCTGCGGCTACTAGCTTTGCCTGTTGAGTCCAATCAGTCCCACTTCGATTAAAAATATAGGCTGAACCTGTACCATCACCACCATCATTATATGCACCAATAATTGCATAATCTCCTGATATGGATACCGAAGTACCAAAATAATCACCCGCTGCTGCATCCGAGGCGACAATCTTTGCCTGTTGAGCCCAATTAGTCCCACTTCGATTAAAAATATAGGCTGAACCTGTACCATCACCACCATCATTA
>JAPYOT010000013.1:29100-34911 GCA_029938045.1 Fidelibacterota bacterium
TATGCACCAATAATTGCATAAGATCCAGAGATGGATACCGCAAGACCAAAAACATCACCCGCTGCTCCATCAGTGGCTGTGAGCTTTTGCTGCTGGCTCCAGGAAGTGCCGCTACGGATAAAGATATAGGCGGAACCTTTATTACTCTCATCACCATAGGCACCAACAATTGCATAAGATCCAGAGATGGATACCCTATATCCAAAATTATCATTAGTGGCCGCATCGCTGGCTGTGAGCTTGGCCTGCTGGCTCCAGGAAGTGCCGCTACGGATAAAGATATAGGCTGAACCTGCATTACTACCATCCCCATTTGCACCAACAATTGCATAATCACCTGAAATAGAAACAGAAATACCAAAATCATCATCGGCGGCCTCATCAGAAGCTTCTATCTTATCATGTAGAGTCCATGTTTGATCTCCACCTGAACGAACTAAAATATATGCGGCGCCACCAGAATCATCCCCTGGCGTTCCTGCAATTGCATAATCGCCTGAAATAGCGACAGAGGCACCTAGATAATCCTCTAGAGCGGAATCATCTACATATTTTCTTATTATTTGCCCCCAAGAATCATTGTTTTCTGCACCTACTGCTATACGTTTTCCATCGTAAGACATGGACACATCAACACCAAAATTATCTCCAGCTGCCTCGCCATCTATATCTGAACCGAGTTGAGACCAACTGTTATTACTGAATTCAAAAGCACGGACATGACCCGCATCGTCACCATTTCCATCATTGTTTTCGTCACCTATCGCTACACGTTTTCCATTATTACTTATAGATACGGAACCACCAAATTCTTCACCCTTTCCGCTTTCAGCATCGATATCATTACCGATTTGTGTTTGGGCTATTCCGATCGAAATAAACCCAATGAAAGTCAAAAAGTATAATAATGATTTAATTAAATGTTTTTTCATAGCATACATCTTAATACTCAGGTGGAAACCCAATACCTGGTTCAGGTGTATCCCCTTTAACGGCATCATACCCAAAGGCTAATCCGAACCCTGAGAGCAATAATAAGATTATAATCACAACAGCAATACCATAGGTATTCTCTATGTAGAATAAAAAACTATCAATGGCAATTTTGATCTTCATCCATATACGCGTAAAAAATGAATCCACGGGAAAACGTCCTGTGGGTGGGGTTGCACCCAAAATCGGCCATGTATATTTGCGTATATTCATTTTAAGAACATCTATATCGGTTGTGGTTTGGAACCGTGCCCGTAGGCCCCCTTCCAGCCACGCTGATTTCAACACAGATTCGGGCCGACCTAAAATGTTAAAATGATTCAAGATCACATGGCTTTTATTCTCAGTTACCCGAAGGGTCCATGTAATCACGTGGGTTGCGTCATTTTGCTTTCCAATGACCTTAGCCACCTCATTAGACATTACGCCGGATTTAAATTCTTCTTTAGATAGGATTGTTTTTTCAATGGAAAAATCGACCAAATTCGATTTTTCTGAAAAAGTCACTTCACCTCGGATCCATTCATTAACTAATGGTGCCAACTGCTCCACTTCAAATGATTCTTCCAAAGTAATCTCTAATGGTAAAATGATCACCTTTTGATTCGAAATTTCGGCAACTTCCTTTTGGATCACCTCAGATTCAACCTTAGCTGAAGCCAGGTAAGCAGCTGCTTTTTTTACCTCCTTTGACATAACCGTAAGAATGTCACCCACAATGTTATCATAATTAGCACGGCTGATGGTTCTCGCACTTTTAATATCGATCAGTTGAGATTTAAGACTATAAACAGAACCATTTTTGGTTAAAGTACCTGTCACTACATAATCGGCACCCAGTGCATTTCCTGCTTCAAGACCACACTTAAAAGTGGAGCACCCATATACACGCATTCCTTGCTCTTGCAATGTAGTCCGCATTTGGGAGCGATCAATGATAATGAATTTGCTTCCCTTGAATGCAGCATATTCTGTTGCAAATCGCGCGGAAACATCTTGCATGGTTTGATCAGGAACTCCATTTCCTTCAAACTCGAGAACAGCTATCGTAATTCTCCGGGTCGGACCCTGAGAGAAAGCAATCGAGGGAATAGACAAAAACAACAAGGATAAAGCACAAAAAACTTGTTTACCTCGAATAATTTTCATCGTATTTCCAAAGAACAATGATTTTTGTGCTTTAGTCATAAGTTATTAATTGAAGGACTCTTTATAAGTTAAAAAACAATATTGATCCGACGTATGAAAATTATAAGAATAGAAAAACACGAATTTACTTGCCTGTGCTTCCAAATCCACCTTCTCCACGGGTGGTTTCTGACAATGCATCTACCAATTCAAAGTGGATGGGGGCGCCATCCATGGCCACAAGTTGAAAGAGACGTTGCCCCGGCTCAACCGTATAATCTTCCGTCTTAATATTATCCACCGCCGCCATGATTTCGCCTCGATAACCACCATCAATCAAACCGATGGAATTGCTTAACCTCAATGGCGTTTTGGCAATACTGGATCGGGGCAAAATTAAATAGGGTTTATTTTCTGTATTCTCGCATGAAATCTGCAAATGAATCCGTGTGGATTCACCTGCATTAATAGTTTGTTCATTAATAACGAATAAATCCAACCCGGCATCACCATCATGAAAATGACCGTGGTTTTCGTACATAATTTTTACTTCTGCATTAAATGGCCTGATCTTTAAATCCATTATGTTCCCTCTTTCCAATTTTGTCTATATTCTTTTTGTTCAACGGTCAGTTTATCAAGCATGATTCCCTGTGATTCCAAGGCGATCCTTGCCACATTATTATCAATATCAATCGGCACATCATACACACCAGCTGCCATTTTACTGCCATTTTTTGCTAAGTGTTCTACACACAATGCCTGGATGGCAAAACTCCCATCCATGATTTCAATGGGATGCCCCTGACCTGTTGGCTGGGCCAAGTTCACCAATCGGCCTTCAGCCAATAGCACTATATGTTTCCCATTTTTGAGATAATATTTTTCTACGTTGGTGAGAATCGTTTCTTTTGAATCCGAAAGGGCATCTAAACTATCAAGGTCAATCTCATGATTAAAATGACCTGAATTCGCCAATATCGCTCCATCTTTCATTTTACCCAGGTGTACTCCAGAAATAACATGTTTATTCCCAGTGGCAGTAATAAAAATATCGCCTAAAGACGCTGCTTCATCTAAGGACATGACCCAACAGCCATCGTAAGAAGCCTCCAAAGCGCGGTGATAGCCTGAGGATGCACCAGGGTTTTCGTTAGCGGATTCAACCACTATAACTTTTGCGCCAAGGCCTTTTAAACGATTAGCTATCCCTCGACCACACCAACCATACCCCACAACTACTGCAGTCTTCCCTGCAATAAGCATGTTGGTTGCGTTAAGAATACCCTCTATAACACTTTGGCCTGTACCATATCGGTTGTCAAACAAATATTTTGAATGAGCATTGTTCACTGCCATAACTGGAAATTTAAGTTCGCCATCGTTTTTCATAGCATTTAGCCGAACGATTCCTGTCGTGGTTTCTTCACAACCACCAATAACCTCATTTAATTGATCCGAAAATTTTGTGTGTAGTAAATGAATGAGGTCACATCCATCATCAATTGTGATCTGTGGTTTTGAATTAATGACTAATTCAAGGCAGTCATAATATTCGTCCTCATTCTGACCCGCCCATGCAAAAACATTAATATCATCTGCCAATGCCGCGGCAATACGATCATCTGTCGTCAAAGGGTTACATGATGCAGCTGATACTTCGGCGCCACCTGCAACCAATGTCTCAAGAAGAATACCTGTCTTTTTTTCTAAATGGAGTGCAACGCCAACTCGTATTCCAGATAGTGGTTTTTCTTTTTTAAATCGTTCTCGAATGGAAGCGAGGACTGGCATATTACTTACGGCCCAATCCAAAAGTTTTTTGCCTTCTTCAGCCAAATCCATATCTTTCACTTTACTCATGCCACATCCATTTTTTCCAGATAAAATAAACGATTGAGCCAAAGATCAAAAAGGACAATCCCCAGATGGGTAAAATACTATCTTGAGATAGGTGAAATTGAATCACACCCCAACTGATAAATATTGCACTGATGATGTAGACGGCTGGCACCAAAGGGAAAAATGGAATACGAAATATCTCCGGTCCATCATTTGACCTATTTACTTTGAGCAAGGTTGAAATGGATAAGGCTGAAAACATGATCATAACCACTGTTGCTGAATCAACTAAGCTTTCAATATCTAATGCAAACATGAGCACTATTGTCCAAAATGCCTGGACTAAAATGGCATTCACCGGCGTTTTAAACTTTTCATGTGTTCGTGCTGTGAATTTAAAAAAGACGCCTTGTTCACCCATGGCCTGGATTACCCGCGCCCCAGCCGTCTGAATAGTAATAGACAGTGAGCTGGCTAAACTGACGAAAATTAAAATAGATAAGAATTTGGTCCATCCTTCTGCGCCGACAGCCTTCAATGCGATGAGTGGTACCATATCCTGACCCTGAATACCGGCCAACCCAACCGATTTTAGGAAAGATAAATTCACAATAACATAAATGATGGTTGTGAAGAGTGTCCCGCCGATCAACGCTCTCGGTAATGTCTTCCGTGGATTTTGAATTTCGCCACCGATGTACCCTGCCACATTCCATCCAGTATAGGCAAAAAATATCGGTGTTAATGCGCGGGAAAATCCGACGAATGAATTGGAAGAATGTCCATCAACTACTGCAACTGATGGGGCTGAATCACCTCCAAATAAAAGAGATACCATTAGGAAAATACCCAATATTTTTACCACCGTCAGGACCGATTGAAATCGCGACCCAACTTCGACTTTTAAACAATGAACTCCCGACAAACCCAGGACGATTATCGATGCCAGCATTGGTTCGGACAAACCCAACGAAGCAGGGAAAAATTGTTGTGTATATTTTGCTGAAAATAGGGCAAGTACAGCAATTGATCCCGTCTCAAAAATGACAAGGCTCATCCATCCATAGAGAAATGCAGGGAATGGCCCAAATACTTTATGAAGGTAAAGAAAATCACCACCTGTTTCGGGGAACCGCGTAGATAATTCAGCAATGGCAAAAGCACCGAGCAAGGCCATGAGTCCACCGCCAATCCACGCAAGAATTAGTGTTACATCATTAGGTACCGGTGCTGCTGCATATCCCGCCAAAAGAAAAATGCCGGAACCGATCATATTTCCCGTCACCATCGATGTAGCATCGAAAGTTTTTAATACACGTTTGGAGACGGACATTCCTATATGAGATTTAAGATTTAATCAATCGATATGCGAGCAAAACCCATCCTGTAATCAATGCAGCACCGCCGATAGGCGTAATGGCACCCATCCATCTCAATCCTGTGATGACGAGAATATAAAGACTTCCGGAAAAAATGAGAATGCCGACAGATAATAAAACGGCAGGAAGTTGGATAACATTTGCACTATAATGGAAACCGAGAATGCCTAGGCAAATGAGCCCCAAGGCATGGTACATGTGATAGCGAATGCCCGTTTCAAAGATCAACATATTCTCAGGAGAAACTTTGTTTTTGAGTCCATGAGCCCCGAACGCACCCAAGACCACTGCCAGGGCAGCCAAGGAAGCGCCCAAAATGATCCAGTTTTTCATGACTGTTCGTTTTTGTGAATCAGAGTACGGATCGGGAATGGAATTCCAATATTTTCCTGTAAATACCGCTTATGAATCCGGCGAATAAATTCATCAATGATGGGGTGCTGATCTCCATACTTTTTACCACGAAAAT
>JAPYOT010000068.1 GCA_029938045.1 Fidelibacterota bacterium
CATTGGCGGATATTTCACCGGCCCAAATGGAGATGCTCAACTATGCGGCAAAACTTACCGAGCGGCCGGCCGATATGATTGCCGGAGATGTGGAGCGCCTCAGGAATTCAGGCTACAAAGATCGTGCTATTTTGGACATCAACCAGATTGTTGCCTATTTTGCATATGTAAACCGAGTGGCAGATGGTCTCGGTGTAAATCTGGAAGATTTTTGGTATAAGAAATAAACCATGTCTGACCAACCTCGTTTAAAACGTGTCCTGTCCCTCATGGATGCCACCATGATTAATGCGGGTGGTATAATAGGATCCGGTATTTTTATGGTGCCCGCAACGGTCGCTCTTTACACAGCTTCATCTTCCCTCTTTTTCATGGTATGGATTTTGGGCGGTGTTGTGAGTCTCTTCGGTGCATTATCTGTAGCAGAGCTTGGCGCCGCCATGCCCAAAGCCGGCGGTCAATACGTTTTCCTTAATGAAGCTTATGGCCCAGTTTGGGGATACCTCTATGGCTGGTCCGCAGTGGTTGTGATTAATACCGCATCTATGGCTGCGGTGGGTGTTGCTTTTGCGGAATACCTTAAATTTTTCTATCCCATTTCAAATTTAGCTGTCAAAGAGATTGCCATTTTTTCCATCATCCTACTTACAATAATCAATATTGTTGACGTGAAATCCGGGGCACGGTTCCAAAACGTATTCACATTTGCAAAATTAGGGGCTATCCTTGGTGTTATTTTATTGGGATTATTTCTTGAAGGTGGTTCAACCCAAAACTTCTCCCCCCTATTCACGGATAGACCCCCCCTATCGCTGATTGGTCCCCTGGGGTTGGCTATGGTGGCCGTCCTTTGGACATTTGACGGATGGATATTTGTCACCTATGTTGCGGGCGAAGTGAAAAATCCTAAACGGAATATTCCACTGTCGCTTATTTTCTGTATGGTCATCGTTCTGACCGTTTACCTTGCATTGAACACCGTTTTGGTTTATGTACTCGGATTTGATCAAATGATCGGTTCTGAATTGGTCATGGCTGATGCAGCATCAAAATTTATTGGAGGAAATGGCGCGGCCATTGTTACAATCATTATACTAATTTCACTCATTGGGGCTAACAATGGATTTATACTCACCAGTGCCCGAATAAATTATGCCATGGCAAGAGATAATAGATTTTTTAAACAGGCAGCAATTATCCACCCCAAATTTCAATCTCCGGCCAATGCGCTGATTATTCAATGTATTTGGGCGTGTATCCTAACCTTTAGTGGCACCTTCAATCAATTGATAACCTATATCATTTTCGCTTCTTGGATATTTTATGGAATGTCCGCAGGAGCAGTGATTATTCTCCGGAAGAAAAAACCAGACATGGAACGGCCTTACCAAATACCATTCTATCCGTGGATACCAATCATTTTCATTTTATTCGCCATTTTTCTAACGGTCAATACCATTTTAGAAGCGCCTAGAGATGCGGCCATAGGCACCGGATTAATATTGGCCGGATTGCCTCTCTATTATTATTGGAAAAAGAATGATTGACATGAAACATCAAATCGATCCGGCAGTTAATGCTGTCCGGGGGGAAATTGTTTCATTTATTCAATCTTTGGTTCAGTCTCCCAGTTTAGCTAATGATGAAGGTCCGGTTCAGAAATTAATTAGCGAAAAACTTGATACTCTCGGCCTCTCACCAGAAAAAGTCCCGATCCGATTTGATGAATTAAAAGACCACCCGGCTTTCAACGACGATGGATATTCCCCCGATTCTCGACATAATGTTGTTGGGCATTGGAAAAATGATGGCGGTGGCAAATCCATCATTCTCAATGGTCATGTAGATGTGGTGCCCACTGGACCTTTGGAACTATGGGATGAATCGCCCTGGTCTGGTTCAGTTAAAAGAGATCGAATTTATGGCAGAGGTTCCTGCGATATGAAAGCGGGACTTACTTCTGCCATTTTCGCTATCCAGATTCTTCAGAGTATTGGATTTGAACCCAAGGGCAATGTGATGATTCAAAGTGTTGTTGGAGAAGAATCCGGCGGTTGCGGAACACTTACAAATATAGTTAATGGATATACCGCTGATGCAGCAATCATCCTGGAGCCCACATCATTAAATGTATGCCCCATCCAATCTGGCGCGCTCACATTTCGATTAAAAGTTCAGGGGAAAGCCACCCATGCGGCTATGCGTTGGGATGGCGTCAGTGCCATTGAAAAATTCCATTTAATTCATCGGTCTATATTGGAATTTGAAAAAGAACGCCATCAATCATTCGATATAAAATATTATGAATCCAAAGATCGTGTGGCACCCATCAATATTGGAACCATTAAAGGCGGAGAATGGCATTCTACCGTACCGGAAACTGTTGTTGCAGAAGGACGTTTGGGCGTTTTTCCAGGTGAGTCAGCGCAAGACGCACGAGATACATTCGAGACCCACCTTCAAACTATTTCAGAAACGGACGATTGGCTGAAAGACAATATTCCCACAGTTGAATGGTTTGAAGGCCAATTTGAATCGGGGCAAACAGAAACTAATCATCCGCTTATTCAATCACTTTCAGATTGTTATCATCAAACAACCGGAGATGCACCTATAATTGAGGGTGTAACCTACGGTTCTGACTTGCGACTCTTCACAAATCATGCCCATATTCCCGCCGTTCTATTTGGCCCGGGAGATGTCCGTCTGGCTCATTCGGCCAACGAATATGTAGAAATTGATGAGGTAATCACAACTGTGAAAATTATTGCAAATATGATTGTGTCTTGGTGTGGAAGCCCCCATGAATAAAAATTTCGGCTGCCAGAATATGGTGGACCCTATCAAACGGGTTTTAATCAAACACCCCAAGGACGCTTATAAAAACCAATCCAAGGTTGATCAAGAATCACCACAACTAAATTATTTCGATGTACCGGATTTTGAAAAAGCAATTTCCGATTATGATAAATTCGTGGAATTCTTGGAATCATGTGATATAGAAATTCATTTTTTACCTGAAAAAGATACCACTTCGATAGATTCAGTTTACACCCATGACCCCTGTGTTGTTTCCAACGGTGGTGTCATCCTTTGCACTATGGGAAAAGATGCCCGGGTGCCCGAATCAAAAGCCGTGGAAGCTTACTTTGAATCCATTGGCGTCCCTATTCTTGGGCAAATTGAATTCCCCGGGACTTTAGAAGGTGGCGATGTCGTTTGGATCGATGAACGTACCGTGGCTGTTGGGGAAGGTTATCGTACCAATGCTGAAGGGATTCGCCAATTCAAAGCATTATTAGGTCAACACGTGGATAAAGTGATTACCGTCCCGCTCCCCCATTGGACCGGGCCTGCTGACTGTCTTCATCTCATGAGCAATATTTCTCCAATCGATCATGATTTGTATTTGGTGTATTCCAGATTGCTCCCCGTTTCATTTCGGCAATATCTTCTCGACAGACAAATTAAACTTATTGAAGTCCCGGATGAAGAATATGAATCAATGGGATGTAACGTATTGGCTGTAGCACCGCGAAAAGTAATTATGTTAAAAGGAAATCCCATTACACAAAAACGATTGGAAACGAAAGGGGTGGACGTCCATACGTATGATGGTACAGAAATTTCTTTGAAAGGTGCCGGTGGACCAACTTGCTTAACACGACCATTTTTGAGATTAGCAGAATGAGTTACAACAATCCGTTCACAGCAGAAACACAACTCAAATTATCTCCGTTTTTTGAGCGCACATCTAAACTGAATGAATCCCAGGAATGGCGGCGCTGGTCAGGTTATCTTTCTGCCACCCAGTATGAACTCACCCATGATAATGAATATTTTGCTATTCGCACCAAGGCCGCACTTTTGGATATTACACCTTTATACAAATACATTATTGAAGGTCCTGATGCCCAACGATTTCTGGATCGATTGGTGACGCGGAATATTAAAATCTGCAAAGTAGGGCAAGTCATGTACACACCCTGGTGCGATGAAGACGGCAAACAAATTGACGATGGTACTGTCCAAAGATTATCCGAAAAGAAATTCCGCATTACCAGCGCCGAGCCCAATTTGGAATGGATCGAAACCAATTCTGCAGGAATGGATTTATCCGTTTCAGACGATTCCAAAACGACTTCCAGTCTTGCATTGCAAGGACCCAATTCCAGAGCCATTTTGAATGCGGTTGCCAACGATTCGTTAGATTCCCTCAAATTTTTCTGGATGATGGACACACAATTTGGTGATATTCCTGTATCCATTTCCCGTACGGGCTACACTGGAGATCTTGGTTATGAAATTTGGATGAATCCGAAAGATGCATTGGATGTTTGGGATTTGCTTTTAAAAAAAGGAAAACCTTACGGCATTACGCCTACAGGACTTCAAGCGTTAGACATTGCCCGAATTGAAGCGGGGCTCATCCTGCTTGATGTAGATTATATTTCTACGCGCCACGCCATAATTGAATCGAGAAAATCGTCGCCCTACGAATTGGGTTTGGGATGGGCAGTAAAAATGAAGAAAAAGGATTTTATCGGTAAAAAGGCATTAGAAGCTGAAGTGACCCGGGGACCGGAGTGGGAATTTGTAGGAATCGAAATTGAATGGGATCCTTTTGAAAAACTACATAGAGAAGCTGGACTGGCACCGGGACTCCCCTGCACCGCATGGCGAACCAGCACACCTTTGTACAAAGGGAATGAGCAAGTGGGCTATGCCACAAGCGGTACCTGGTCACCCATCTTAAAAAGATATATTGCTTTGGCTCATGTAAAAGCTGAATATGCGAAAGAAAACACACAATTAGATTTCGAATTGAAAGTAGAACATTTTAGAAAACTCACCCCCGCCAAAGTAGTAAAAACACCCTTCTTTGACCCGGAAAGGAAGCGCTCATGCCCGGCGTAAAAAAATACGATGCTATCGTTATAGGTGGTGGTCATAATGGCCTGACCGCCGCCGCATATTTGGGTCGCGCTGGGAAAAAAGTACTCGTGTTAGAACGGAGATATATTCTGGGCGGTGCCGCTGTTACAGAAGAAATTTATCCCGGATTTAAATTTTCAGTCTGCTCTTATGTTGTAAGTCTTATGAAGCCCAATGTAATGCGGGAATTGATGCTGCCCAAATTTGGTTTAGAGCTGCTTCCGCTGGAAAGCACATTCACGCCTTTGGATAATGATTATTTGCTGCGAACTGCAGATGCCGATCAAACCTATCGTGAAATTGCACGACATTCTCGAAAAGATGCAGAAACGTATATGCGATTCGGTCCCGCCATGGGCCAGATCGGGATGGCGGTTAGACCCATTTTAGAAACAGTGGCCCCCAACGCCATTCGTCCCAGCTTATCTGATATGGGTGCCATGAAAAAATTATTAGATCATTTCAAATCCTTGAGCAGTGAACAATTCGAATATTTGACCAAACTCATGACCATGAGTTCGGCAGACTTTTTGGATGAATGGTTCGACTTCGAACCCCTGAAAGCATCCATGGCTGCCAGCGGAATTATTGGCACATTCATGGGGCCACGCTCTCCCGGTTCGGCTTATGTGATGCTCCACCATTATATGGGCGATATTGATGGCGCTTTCCGCGCATGGGGATTTCAGCGGGGCGGTACGGGTGCCGTTAGTATGGCCATTGCCCGTTCTGCAGAACATTTTGGCGCCGATATAATGACGGAAGCACCGGTAGAAAAAGTCATCGTAAAAAATGGGAAAGCGGTTGGGGTTGCTTTAGAAAATGGCGATGAATACAATTCAGACATTGTCATTTCAGGTCTGGATCCAAAACTAACCTTTTTGAAAATGGTGGATGAAAATGACCTGCCATCCGATTTTGTCACCGATATTAAAAACTTCCGTATTCGCGGTTCATCAGGAAAAGTGAATTTGGCATTGGATGCTCTCCCGAATTTCACCTGTCTCCCCGGTGAAGGTCACCATCTCCGTGGTGCCATTTCAATTAGTCCCAGTTATGACCATTTGGAAAAGGCCTACGATGATGCCAAGTACGGCAATTTTTCTCAAGAACCCTATATGGATATTATACTGCCATCAGTTTTAGATCCCGATATGGCGCCACCGGGGAAACACGTCATGTCCTGTTTTGTTCAGTATGCACCTTACAATATTAAGGGAGGATGGAACGACCAGAAACGGGAAGCCTTCGGTGATGCTGTTATTAATACCATTGCCCAGTATGCGCCTAATATTAAAGATATTATTTTGCATCGACAGGTACTCACGCCGGCGGATATTGAATCCACATTTGGTCTGACGGAAGGCAATATTTTTCACGGTGAACTGACGCTTCAACAATTGTTCACCATGAGACCAGCCGTGAAATGGGCGGATTACACAACGCCGATCAAAAATTATTTTCAATGTGGTTCCGGGACTCACCCTGGTGGCGGAATTACCGGATCACCCGGCGAAATGGCAGCAAAAAAGATTTTGGGGATTTGGTCATGAGCCGGTTTGATATTATCGTCATTGGCAGTGGGATAAATAGTCTTGTTACCGCATCCATGCTGGGAAAAGCCGGAAAGAAAGTTTTAATCTTTGAAGCGCGAAACCGAGTTGGCGGATTGGCTTCCACTTCAGAATTCGCGCCGGGATTTAAATGCAATGATATATATGATGTAGTAAAATGGATTGATCCGCGAGTCA
>JAPYOT010000014.1:0-26052 GCA_029938045.1 Fidelibacterota bacterium
AGTTCTGGTGAAAGTCCAACAGATAATTTCCGAGACATATCGACTCCAACACGCAACTGGGCAGACGCTAAGGTAGCCAGTGCAATGAATAATACCGTTAACTTTTTCATATTTGGGAATCCTCCTAAAAGATTATTATATAATTATTATATAAAAGGTAAGACTAATATTTCTTAAAAGGTTAATAAAAAATAACATCCTAAAAAATTTGTGAATCCTATTTTAAGTACGTAAATAGCCCCGTCCCGAACGATCGGGACGGGGCTATTTTTATTTTGCCCTGTTTTATACATTCAAAATATGAGATAAATTGAAAGCTTAATCCGTAATTTATCTCATGAGACTTGTACCTACTCTAACGCTTATCTTATCTGTCGTTTTGGCTCAGGACTATACTTGGCCAACAAATACGGGTAAACATTTGTCCTCCAATTTTGGTGAATTTAGAACCACAGGATATCACTTGGGGTTAGATATCAAAACGAAGGGAACAATCGGCCATCCTGTATATGCTGTGGGTGATGGGTTTATTTCTCGAATCGTAACGAACTTCTCCGGTTTTGGTCGAGCCATTTACCTTACCCTTGATGATGGACAAACAGCCGTTTATGCTCATTTAAGTAAATTTCCCCCGCGATTGGAAGACCGCCTAAAAGCTGAACAAAAAGCACAGCAATCCTATTTTACCAATTTCTATTTATCTTCTGGGGAATTTCGTTTTGCTAAAGGTGATGTGATAGCCTATTCTGGTAATACGGGATTTTCATTCGGTCCACACCTCCATTTTGAAATCAGGAATGAACATGGACAGCCACTCAATCCATTGGTTTACGGATTAAATCAGGCAGACCGTTTGGCGCCTGTTGTTGAAGAACTGGCATTTACACCTTTGACTAAAGAAAGTTGGGTGAATGGAAATCAATTGCCACAGAATTTGCCATTGTTTAGAGATAAAAAAGGAGAATATCACTTCCCCGATACCGTCAATATTTCCGGAAAACTTGGCTTGTCTATTAAGGCTTTTGACAAACGACAAGGGGCCAACAATATTTATCAGCCTCATCGAATTGAAATCTATATTGATGAAAAATTACATCACACCCTTCAATTTGATCGCTTGGATTACAATTGGCTGCCAACGGCAAACTTTATCAGAGATTACCGCAATGCACGATTGAATCTGGGAAACTTCATTAAACTGTATAAAAATGACTCCGATCCCATTGTTCCCATCCATGCAGATTCTACCAATGGAATTCTCAATCTTACACCGGGATATCATACGGTAAAAATCCTGGTGATGGACGTACTTGAAAATACTCGGGTGATTCACGGTACTGTTTTTAATATGGCACCTTTTGAAGTAATCATTGAAAAAATTAGAGAATCCAATGAAGAAGCCACTTTCTTAATTCAGCCCAAAAGTATTACAATTCCCATTCAATCGGTTGTTGCCTATTCTTTTACACCTTATGGGTTTGCCGATGAAAAATTAACTATTCTATCTTCTGAGCAAGTTAAAACCGGCCACCTCATCACTCTCCGTAAAAAACAAATAAAACGAAAAGGAATCCAGTTTATTGCCCAAAACAGATTGGGAACACGATCTCTGCCGATTCATTGGATCAACAAAAATAATACAGGGGATCATTTAAGTGTAAACGTGGACTTGGATATTTCCCATACAGACGCTGGCGTTTATATCCAGATTCAACCAAAACAAGCTGTGAATGCAGATGTATCTTTAAGACTAAAAGGAGAATATCAGTATGAAACAATCCCTTTGAATCAGATTCAACCTTCAGTTTATTTGACAGCGCCCATCCCACCTATATGGTTTGAAAATGTAGATCAGATTGAAGCAATCTTGAAAGGGTCCATTGAACGGCAGGTTCGTTTTGATTTTCCTTATACAGTGGCCTTGCCAGGCACATCTGTCACGGTAATTTCTAAGGATGGTTTTTGTTCAATCCGAACAAAAAAATCTTCCGTAACAAGCCCAACGCTTATGTGGATTGAAGCTGTGCATAAATATGCACCTGTCAAAAAGGGTTCTCTTTTATCCCGCGTTTACCAACTTCAACCCTTTGAACGTCCTTTAATGAAACCCGTCAGCGTTGGACTGCGCTATCCGTTAAAATTGAAGGACAGAAAAAATATTAACTTGTATTATTATGACCAAAAAGAAGGGTGGCAATTTGTCCCAACAGAAAACAATTCGGAACGACGGGTACTGATGGGGGAGGTCAAACATCTTGACGCCATTGCAATTATAGAAGATAAAATGCCGCCAATGATACAATCTATGCATCCAGGGGACCATGGCAAATATCCATCTCTTGAATTAAACAAATTTGAATTCAAGATTGATGATGCGCTATCCGGGTTTGAACCGGCAGAATCCTCTTTTGATTTAATACTGGATCAGAAGCCATTGATTTATGCCTATCAGCCCAAATCCAAAATAATTTCATACCAACTTGGTCGACCGCTCGCCCTGGGTACCCATACCCTTCAATTGTCCATTCGGGATAGAGCGGGAAATAAAATAAATAAAAAAATTGAATTCAAAGTTTATTAATGTTTTTTCCATATAAAGATGACAACCCCCGTATTTTAATCCCCTATGTAACCTATGGCATTATTGCTGTAAATGTTTTTATTTTTGCATTTCAATTTTCTGTTGAATTTTCTGACCCAGAATCAGCCGCCTTATTTATTTATAATTTTGGGTTGATTCCATCTGATTTTTCAATCTTTACTATGTTTACCTCTATGTTTCTCCATGGTGGGATAGCCCATATCCTTGGCAATATGTGGTTTCTATGGTTATTTGGCGACAATGTTGAAAGTACACTTGGACATGTAAAATATGCTTTTTTCTATATCATTTGTGGTGTAGCCGCATCCCTCTGCCAGTTATTAATGAATCCTGGATCAGAAATCCCTATGGTGGGCGCATCCGGTGCCATTGCAGGTGTATTGGGATTATATATGATTCGGTTCCCCCATGCCAGGGTCCATGTATTTGTTTTTATTATTATCTTTTTTACAACCATTCGGGTTCCGGCGATGATTGTATTGGGTTTTTGGTTTTTTAACCAATTGACCAACGGCATGGGATCCTTGGGCTTAGACACCACTGGCGGCGTGGCTTGGTTTGCCCATGTGGGTGGATTTATTGCTGGCATTATGCTTCATCAAGCATTTAAACTCATTCGAATCGAACATTAATTACAGAGGTATTCCGTGAATATAAATTTCAAACATCATCGTATTCTTCTTCTAGTCCTTTTTCTTTTTGCCTGCGAAGGGACAAAAACAGAAGATTGCGCCACCACAGAAGATGGCCGCGGGCACGTCATTTCTGTTCTACCAATGGGAACAATTAGTGCAAAATTTTTGAATGATTTTCTCGCCGATAATAATATTGATATTGGTGTAATTCCTATTTTTGACGTAAAAGTTTATAGTATTGTCTATGAAACAGTTGATTGGGATGGAGAACCGCGACAGGCATCCGGTGCTATTTATATCCCTGATGAAGATTATTCTAATAAAAAATATCCAATTTATTCTGGTCAACATGGCACAGAATCAAAACGAACAAATGTTGCTTCAATCACACCGCTGCGGGGTTTTGATGCATTGTTTGTTGCTTCAGTTGGTTATATTGGCTCTTCCCCTGATCTTTTAGGTTTAGGCATTTCTAGTGATGTTGTCCACCCATACGTACACGCATTTGTAGCTGAAGCCGTTGTGGATAAAATCCGAGCAACAAAAAATTGGCTTTGTTCAAATGGAATAAACGATAACGAACAATTATTTATAGCGGGATATTCTGAGGGTGGGTATGTTGCAATGGCAACACATAAACTGATTGAAGAAAAATACGCTGATGAATTTACTGTTACAGCATCAGCACCCATGGCAGGTCCTCATGATATGACATATGCTTCAAATAGAATAACAAGTAGCGAAACATATTCCCAGCCTGGATATATTTCATTTACTTATATGTCTTATAATACAATCGAAAAATTAAATCGCCCTGCAAATGATTTATTTCAAAATCCTTATGCTGAACGCATACCAAAACTAATGGATGGTTCAAAGACAATAGGAGAAGCAAATGATAAATTAACTACTAATATGAAATCATTGTTTACAGAAAATTTTATTACGGAATTTTTAGGGGATGGAGAACAAAAATTAAAAAATGCATTCGCAAAAAATAGTTTAGTGGATTGGTCCCCCAATGCACCCATTATGTTAGTCCATGGAGAGAATGACATAACGGTTGGTTATAATAATTCTGTGATTGCCCATGATAAACTAAAAGCGAATGGTGCTAATATTACACTAATAACTATTCCAAATGGAACACATGGCAGTTCCGTTTTCCCAGCATATACCGCTACAATGGTATGGTTTAGCACATTAAAAAAATGACAAAACTCATACAAACAGCTATCCAAATGCGAGACATGGCTCGAGCACCCTATTCTAATTACAAAGTTGGAGCAGCGGTGGAAACAATAGATGGGAAAATCGTTGGAGGTTGCAATGTAGAAAATGCCAGTTACCCTTTGTCCAATTGTGCGGAACAAACAGCCTTATTCACTGCCATTGCAGCAGGGCATTCAAAATTTAAAGGATTGGCCGTATCCACAGAAAATGGAGGCTCACCTTGTGGTGCCTGCCGCCAGGTCATCTGGGAATTGTGCGGAAATATTCCCGTTTTAATTTGTGATGAAAATGAACTTGTAAGTGAAACCACAAGTGCTGCATTATTACCAAAACCATTTGACGAATCAAAATTAAAATGAGTGGTTCCCCAATTTTAATCGGTATTGCAGGTGGTACGGGTTCTGGCAAAACATCCATTGCTAAAAGTTTATTAGAAGAATACGGTGAGGGGGAAGTGGTGGTTATCGAGCAGGATGCATATTACCGTGATCTTTCTGATTTATCGATAGAAGAGAGACAACTCCAGAATTTTGATCATCCTGATGCCATTGATATTGAATTATTTAATCAGCAACTCATCGCCTTAATCAAAGGGCAATCGGTGGATATGCCCGTTTACGATTTTGCCACCCATTCAAGAAAGTCTGAAACGCAAAAAATTGATCCACATCATGTTATTGTTGTAGAGGGAATTTTAACACTTCATTATTCCTCATTGCGAGAATTGATGGATATTAAAATTTTTGTCGATACACCCGATGATATTCGCTTTATTCGTAGAATGTCCCGTGATGTAGAAGAGAGAAGCCGAACCGTTCAATCGGTGATTGATCAATATTTAAAAACCGTTCGCCAAATGCATCAACAATTTGTTGAGCCGTCTAAATATTTTGCCGATATTATCATACCTGAAGGTGGCGAAAATAGGGTAGCTATCGACCTTCTTCGGACAAAAATTAACGCAATATTATCCTAAACCATTTATAGAGAATGACACTTACACCCAAAAACGCAGGCTGGATTGAAGTCATCTGCGGCAGTATGTTCAGTGGAAAAACGGAAGAATTGATTCGCCGAATTCGCAGGGCTGAAATCGCCAAAATGAACACTCTTATTTTTAAACCAAAAATTGATGATCGCTACAGTTCGAACCATGTGGTATCTCATAACCAATCAAAATTAGAATCCATGCTGGTTAAAAATGCGCAAGAAATTTTGGATAATTCAGAAAATATTGATGTGATCGGAATTGATGAAGCGCAGTTTTTTGGGGATGATATTGTGAATGTATGCAAATCACTGGCACACAATAATAAGCGGGTGGTAGTGGCAGGGCTAGATACTGATTACCGTGGATTGCCTTTCGGACCCATGCCGGCACTCATGTGCGAAGCAGATTATTTGGATAAATTTCGCGCCATTTGTATTCAATGCGGTAACCCTGCCTCCTGCAATCAGCGATTGACAAAAGATTTAGCACAAGTTGTCATTGGAGAAACGGATATTTATGAAGCACGCTGTAGAAATTGTTTTAAACCTCCAGAGGAATAAATGATCGGGTTATTAGGAATTATAACGCTCTTGGGCATTGCAGTAGCCATGTCAAATAATCGAAAACAAATTAATTTTCGGATTGTTGGGTGGGGATTAGGCCTGCAGCTAATTTTTGCCCTCTTTATTTTAAAAACACCCATGGGGAAACCCGTATTTGGTTTTTTGGATAAGGTGGTTTCCAAATTGATTAGTTTCTCTGATGCAGGCAGTGATTTTCTCTTTACATCATTTGTACCCGATGTAGGATTCCATCCATCACTTATTAATTTTGCATTTCGTGCATTACCTACTATTATTTTCTTCTCTAGCCTCATGGCAGTCCTTTACCACTTGGGTATTATTCAGTTTGTCGTAAAATGGATTGCCCGGGCCATGCAAAAAACAATGGGGACCAGTGGGTCAGAAACATTAAGCGTCTCAGCCAATATTTTTGTCGGTCAAACTGAAGCACCTCTAATGATTCGCCCATTCATTGGTAAAATGACCCAATCAGAACTTATGGCCGTTATGGTGGGAGGCTTTGCTACCGTGGCTGGAGGTGTACTGGCGATCTACGTTAAATGGCTCACGGATATACCAGGAATTGCAGGACACCTTTTAGCTGCATCGGTTATGTCTGCGCCGGCGGCGTTAGTGATAGCAAAAATCATTTATCCGGAGACTGAGTCATCTGAAACCATGGGTGATTTGAAAATTCATGTTGAACAAAACAGCTCCAACGCAATGGAAGCATTGGGGAACGGCGCCACGGATGGACTTAAACTCGCCGCAAATGTGGGTGCAATGCTTGTGGCGTTTATTTCCATAGTAGCTCTTGTAAATTACCTGTTAAGCTTTGCAGGCACATCAATGGAGGCCATCTTTGCTGTTGTGTTCAAACCGTTAGCGTGGACAATGGGAGTCCCCTGGGAAGAAGCAGGCCAAATGGGAATGCTCATGGGTAAAAAAATTGTATTCACAGAGCTCATAGCTTATGGAGATTTAAAAGATATTATTGCTGAGGGACAAATATCAGAACGAACGGCCATCATTGCCAGTTATGCATTATGTGGCTTTGCCAATTTTGGCTCAATTGGAATTCAGTTGGGGGGAATTGGCGGAATGGCTCCGGAACGAAAAAAAGATTTGGCAAAATTAGTGACGAAGGCAATGGTTGGCGGTGCACTGGCATCCTGGCTTACAGCAACCGTTGCAGGAATACTCATTTAAACGATAAAATAGGAGAGGAGAGATGCGTCTC
Organism: Fidelibacterota bacterium; assembly: GCA_029938045.1. Lineage (GTDB taxonomy): Bacteria > Fidelibacterota > Marinisomatia > Marinisomatales > TCS55 > TCS55. The sequence continues at coordinate 7,265 of JAPYOT010000014.1, forward strand.
ATATTTTTAGGTCCACCCGGTGTGGGAAAAGGCACACAGGCAAAACGAATTTGTGAACATTACAATATAATTCATCTATCAACCGGCGATATTCTTCGGAGCGAAATGACGGAAAAAACTGAAATTGGTGAAAAAGCCAAAGCATTTATAGATGCTGGGGAACTCGTACCTGATGATGTATTATTGGGGATGATGAATAACAGGTTAAAAAAAGATGATGTACAAAGTGGATACCTTTTAGATGGCTTCCCCCGAACCATTCCACAGGCAGATGGGTTGAACAAAATAATGGACGACCTATCTCATTCATTGAATTGTGCCCTTAGTTTAACTGCAGATGCGGACGAGTTAGTCCAGCGATTGATCAACAGGGGAAAGGAATCTGGCCGAAGTGATGATACTCCCGATATTATTCGCCAGCGCCAAAAGATATATTGGAAACAAACAGCACCACTCTTGGATTTTTACCGTGAAAAAAAATTGTTGAAAGAAGTCGATGGTATTGGTAAAATTTCTGAAATTACAGACCGTATTTTAGAGGTGTTAAAATAAAATGTTAAAAGTGGGATTAACCGGTGGCATCGGCAGTGGTAAAAGTACCGCCAGCCGATATTTTGAATCACTAGGTGCCTTTGTTCTGGATGCTGACGAAGAAGCAAAAAAATTGATTACGTCAAACGAAACGGTTCAGCACGAACTTATATCCGAATTTGGAACCGATATTATTGATGGCACCGGTCGTGTGGATAAAAACAAATTATCCCGCGTAGCATTTCAAGATGAAGATCACCAGCAACGATTGAATTCTGTCGTTCATCCTTATATATTTAATCTTATTGATAAAGAATTCAATCGTGTCTTCAATGATAAAAAGCATGGTGTTTTCATCGTTGACGCAGCTTTGATTTATGAAACCGGGTTTGATGCACATTTGGATTATGTGATTGTTGTGACTGCTCATTTAAAAAATCGAATGGAACGTGCATTGGGGCGCGAAACGCTATCTCGGGAAGAAATCTTAAAACGGGTTGGTTTCCAATGGCCGGAAGAGGAAAAAGTCAATATGGCCGATTTTGTCGTACATAATGATGGAACAGAAGCGGAACTTCAAAAAAATATAGAATCTCTTATAAAAAAATTGACTTGAAACAGGAATATCCACCAACTGGCGGATTTCTCTGTTAAACATTTACCGAATACTTCTTCGCTGTGCGCGGGGTTTATCTAATATTTCTTTCATAATAATTGCCCGTTTTAATTCATCATTGCTATCAAATGAAAGATCAAATTTGTGTTTTTTTACGGGGTCTTTTTTCCAATATTCATATTCTTTATGGATCGGTTCCGGCTCAGGATTAGATAAATCCTCAAATACAACATGGTCATGTTCTTTGGATGTTTGATCCTCCTTCGCCATAGATATTTGCTTTTCATCCAATTCCTTATTATCGAAATATTCCTCCTGAATTTCCACGTCATGTTCTTGCCCAAATTCCTTTATATCCCCAAATATATCTTTAAGAAAATCAGATTTAAAAGGATTTTGAGATTCTTGGGTTTGGGATCCTAATTTCTCTTGTTCACCTTGTTGACGGGTAGCCTGCCGCTTACGTTTTTTCAAAAACGCAGACAGCAGGTACATTCCCGCCAAAAAGAACCAGTAGCCCAATCCTTCCATTTAGTGTTTATCCCGCTCCGGCGCCTGGGTCGGACCGCTTTCTGAACCACCGGAAATTGATTCACGCATATCCGTATCGGCTTGGATATTTCTCATATTCACATAATCGAATACACCCAATTTCCCTTCACGAAATGCCTGTGCCATGGCCAATGGAACTTCTGCTTCTGACGCCACAACTTTTGCTTGCATTTCTTGAGTCCGGGCTTTCATTTCCTGTTCTTCTGCCACAGCCATCGCTCTACGTGTTTCAGCTCTGGCTTGAGCAACTCTTAAATCAGCTTCAGCTTGGTCTGCTTGGAGACTTGCACCAATATTCTTTCCCACATCAAGATCTGCAATATCAATGGAAAGGATTTCAAATGCTGTTCCTGCATCAAGCCCTTTACTTAACACCGCCTTGGAAATATTATCTGGGTTTTCTAACACAGCTGTATAATTAAAGGAAGATCCAATGGCGCTTACAATACCTTCTCCCACGCGTGCAATTATTGTTTCATCTGTTGCGCCGCCTATTAAGCCCGGAATATTTGTTCGGACCGTCACACGTGCACGAGCTTTCAATTCAATACCATCTTTCGCAACAGCAGCCAAATATCCATCTTTTGGGACATCTATCACTTTTGGGTATACACTGGTTTCTACTGCTGTTTTTACATCTCGGCCTGCCAAATCAATGGCAGTAGCTGTTTCAAAAGTTAGTGGTATATTGGCTTTATCCGATGCTATTAAAGCGAAAACAACATTAGCTACATTGCCGCTTGCCATATAATGTGTTTCTAGCATATCGGCTTTTACATTGGTGATACCGGCTTTATGGCTATTAATCACTCCATCTACGATAAGACGAGGGGAAATTTTTCGCAAACGCATGCGGATCAGATCAATAATGGTAATCCGGCCTAAGCCAAGACTGACCACCCCCTGAATCCACATACCCACCGGTACAAAATAAAATAATAAAAAAACAAAAATAATTAGCATTGCTAACATTAAGATTCCAAAAATATCCATGATTTACTCCTCTGAGTTTAGTTTTCTAACAACCACTCGATTTCCATCAACCGAGAGGATTCTTACCTTACAATTCTTCTCTAAAAAATCACCTTCACTTACAACAAATACACGCTGACCATTTACCATCACCCAACCGGAGGGCCTTAAATCGGATTGCGTTTCCCCTTCTTTGCCAATTAATCCTTCCCATCCTACCGATGTGTTATAACCGGCTTCTGCTCCTTCCACGCCTGGAGAAGTCAGTTTTTGCCAGAAAGATGTTTTAGTCATCAGTTTAAATAACATAATCAAGCCAATCAGCCCACCAATAATACCAATGATTAAACCCCACAGCGCCATGGATTCAAATTCAGCACCAATCGGAATATCTGGTAATAGTAATTCATATAATCCCCATAAAATCAACACAATACCCCCAATTCCCGCAACGCCGAACCCGGGAATAACAACCATTTCTAAAATGAGCAAACCAATACCCGCCACAATAATTAATACATCTGTCATGGTGGCTAATCGGGCGATGAAGGACGCCCCTAGAGACAACGCTAAACAAACCAATCCAACAGATCCGGGGATTCCCCAGCCGGGACTTTGGAGTTCAAACAATATTCCCAAAAACCCAAATGTCGTTAGGAGAGATGCTACAACCGGATTGGTTAAAAAACGGACAAATGCTTCAGACCAGTTTTCATTAGTATTTATTATTTTAGCATCTTCCAATTCCAATGATGCAAGTAACATATCAAATGTTTCTTGTTCTTCATTTGCGATTCCATACTTCAAAGCTAATTCTGTCGTAAGAGTAATTAGTTTACCCTCTTTTCGACCTTCCAAATCATGAACTTCGATGGAATCGCCATCAATAACCAAATGAGTAAATGATAATTCTTCATCAACCATACCTTTGGCAATGTCCACATTGCGGTTTTGGCTTTCTGCAGTAGCAGCCATTTCTTCCCGCATATAACTTATTACTTTTTCACTCCCTTTCTTTCCGGACATATCTACAGCAGTGGCAGCGCCAATGGTTGCACCGCTAGTCATAAATATTTTTTCACATGACAAGGAAATCAATGCACCTGCAGAAATGGCCCGGCGATTAATAAATGCGATTGTTGGAATCTTGGCGCTAAGAATTGCATCTTTAATTTGAGTAGCCGCGTCCAATCGTCCTCCAAATGTATCAATATCAAAAATAATCGCGACAGCACTGTCCGCTTCTGCCATCTGGATACTGCGTTCAATAAAGGGAGGCAGGCCCAAATCAATGGTATCATGAATCGGTACTTTATAGACAATTTGGGCGTGTCCAAGTGATACGATGAAAAGAAGAGTGAATAATATGCGTTGCTTCATTCACCTAAGTTTAGCCGTTATCTTCGATAAAAACAATGATGGTAACACAATTTTAGGGGTAATTTCCTTCGCTTTGGGAAAGAGAGAAAAAACCATTTATGACCCTCAAAGATAAATTCACATATCGGCTATTACATGTGATTTCCCGGCGTCTTCGAAGATTGCCGAATTCATCACGATCCCGGTTTGCCAATAAACTGGGTGCATTCGCCTTTAACCGAATCCCAATCAGAAAAAAGCAGGCAATTCAAAATATAAAAACAGCATTCCCCGATAAAAATGGTGCTTGGGTTAACTACGTTTTAAAAGGATCTTATCGTTTAGTCAGCACAAATTTCATGGAATTCCTTGCGTTGCCAAAATCATTTGATTCACTCAATTTCCGCGTGGAAAACCGGCATATTATTGACGAAGCTTCTCAACAAGGAAAAGGGGTACTCATCATCACCGGTCATTTCGGATTGTGGGAAATATTAGGATCATGGTTAGGCAAAAATGGGTATCCTGTTTGGGGGATTATACAACGGCAAGGCAATAAAGGTGCGGATGTATTTGTTAAAGAATTGCGTGAATCCTATGGCATGAAACATCTATATCGAAAATCTTCATTAGATAAAATGTATGCGTTACTCAAAGAAAATAATATGCTTATCCTTGCTAGCGATCAAGATGCTAAAAAGCGCGGTGTATTTGTGAATTTTTTTGATCAACCATCTTCGACACCAAAGGGATCGGCCATTTTCCACATGCAGTCAGGCGCACCCATGGTTTTTTCTGTGGCTCATAAAGAAAAAGATGGAACTGTTGTCATTTCATTTTCAAAAATAGAATTGAATGGTAGCGCTTCCATAGAAACAATTACACAAACGTATACCACAATGCTTGAAGAAAAAGTAAGAGAATATCCAGATCATTATTTTTGGTTCCACCGTAAATGGAAAACACGGACAGAATAATGAATCAAAAATCTACTGACAGAATTAACGCTTCTTCCAAACATGTTATTGAAGCCGCCGGGAATGCCATTCTGTATGGTGGTATAATTGTTTATCCCACAGATACATTATATGGATTTGGTGTGGATGCCCGCAATGAAACAGCCATTAAACGACTCAATAAAATTAAAGGACGATCAGCACCCATTAGTGTCATTGCACCTAATTCCAGTACAGTCCTTTCCTGGGCTGACATTACCTATGAAGACTGGGAAATGGTAAAAAAATATTTACGCGGACCTACAACAATCGTTTTACCTGTAAAAAAAGGAATCATTCATCCGTCTATAATGGGAGAAGACGGCACATTGGGTATTCGAATCCCTGCTCATCCATTTGGTCCAAAATTATGTGACAAGCTTGGATTTCCAATCACAACAACATCTGTCAATCGATCCGGGCAGGAACCCTTTAACGATCCAAATGAAATTATTGCGGAGTTTGATGGAGAGTTTGATCTGTTAATTGATGATGGTGCACTTCCTCAATCTTCAGGATCAACAATTTATAAACTGGAAAAATCAAAACTGAAAGTAATCCGGCCTTGAAAAGATTAATTCTTCCCCTTTTAATTCTGTCTATTTCCTTGGCAAAAGAGGTCCCATTCAAGCCGGGTGAATCCTTGAAATATTCGGCTGTATTTAATTTGATTCCTGTGGGACAAGCAGAGCTTTACGTGTCTGGAATAGAACAAATTCATGGGAAGGATGCATATCATGTGTCTTTTTCTGCACAGACTAAAGGGTTAGCCAATCAATTATTCAAAATCCGTGACCAGATTGATATTTGGATGGATAGTGAAAGATTTTTTACCCACCGACTAAAGAAAAATATCCAAGAAGGTTCCTATAAAAAATCGGTGGATATTACTTTTGATTATGGCAAAGGCATTGCTCGAACAAAAACCAATAATGTTGAAATTGATTTTGAAGCGCGAGATCCTTTTTCCATGTTTTATTATCTACGAACGATACCATTAAAAGAAAAAGAAATCATGTCATTCACATCTTTTGAAGGCCGAAAAATTGTTCATTACAATTTACAAATGACTGGAAAAGAAATTATTAATTCACCCGTAGGGACATTTGTATGTAAAGTGATTCGACCGTTCAGAAAAGGGAAAAATCTATTTAAGAATCAAGGTGATATGCAAATCTGGATCAGTGATGATGCAAAGAAACTTCCTGTGAAAATCCGAATTAAAATGAAATTTGGATCCATGACACTTTTATTAAAAAAAATAAGCTAAACTATTAGAACCCTTGACGGGGTTAATTCCCAAATAATCGTCCCACATCATTGACGATAACCGTAATCATCAGCATCAATAATAAAGCCATACCAATTTGTTGAATAGCCATTCGCATTTTCATGGAGAGAGGTCGACGAATGATACCTTCAATTATGGTTAGAAAAATATGGCCACCATCTAGGCCCGGAATAGGAAGCACATTTATAAAAGCAAGATTGCAGCTAATAAGTGCCATAAGTGATAAAAAGGGAATCCATCCTGCCTTGGCTGTTTCACCGGCTAATTGAGCAATCATAATTGGACCACCAATTTCTTTGATCGACGCTTGGCCAGAAGTTAACATTCGTATTGAAAGAATGATCATTCCAAACCCCCTGGCTGTGGCAACTGTTCCCATCTTGATACTTTCTGAAAAAGTAACCGGCATATATTCAAATTCCGGGTAAATACCAATCACACCCATTGTATCTCCTGTGGTGGGATTAAGTCGAAAATTCGTTTTAAAAGAAATAAATTCTGATTGTGTATCTCTCGAATATTGAATATCGATATTTTGATTGGGACGTTTATGAATTTCTGTTGTCAAATCATCCCAGGATAATATTCTTTTTCCTTCGATTCTTTCAATCACATCACCCGTTTTTAAACCTGCAATATCTGCCGGCATCCCTGGCAGTAATTCACTGATGATTGGTTCCTCAGAGACGATAGGTTTTCCAGTGTAATTCGATAATCCTGTAAATATGATAAAAGCCAATAATGTATTCATGATAACGCCGGCACTCATGAACCAAATTTGCTGCCATTTAGATTTGCTCATGAGTTCGTAGGGTTTATGTTCAAAAGTTGCATCCATACTTTCATCAAGCACGCCGGCCACTTTTACATAACCACCAAATGGAATAACAGCAAAACAGTATTCTGTACCACTTCCTTTCCGTCCGGGACGAGAAATTATGGTTGACTTTATAGGACCCCATGCCAACTTTCCTTCATCGTTCTTTCGATAAAAAAACAATCGAAACTCCCAACCATCTGGTATCGATGTGAACGTCATGAGACGTGGTGGATATCCGACAGAAAAGCGCTCTACTCGAACGCCAATCGAACGCGCTGCAAGATAATGGCCTAATTCATGAATAAATATTAAAACCCCGAGTAAAATGATTGTTGCAATTAAAGTAGTCATTTATTTATTTCTTCAAAATTATGTGATTGATTTATGTTTAAACATATCTGCTTTTAAAAGATGATACAAAATTGGTTGCCCACTTTTCCAAATGAACTAATTCGTCCAAAGATGGGTGGGTATTCCATTCATGCGCTTCACAGGCCTTTTCGATAATTTCAGGGATTTCCATGAACCCAATATTACCGTCTAAAAAACGATATACCGATTGTTCATTAGCAACATTTAATACGGCCGGTGTTGTACCGCCCTGTTTCAATGCTTGATAAGCCAAATTAATACATGGAAAACGATTTAAATCCGGTGCTTCAAAAGTAAATGATCCAATTTTTATCAAATCCAGCGATTCCCACATAGCTGGAGCATGGCGTGGGTATGTGAGTGCAAACTGAATTGGAATTTTCATGTCGGGTACACCGAGTTGCGCTTTTACAGATTTATCCTTGAATTCTACTAATGAGTGAATGATGGATTGCGGATGGACTACAATATCTATTTTATTTGAGTCAAAACCAAATAACCACCTCGCTTCAATTACTTCCAATCCTTTATTCATCATGGTGGCTGAATCAATTGTTATCTTTTTCCCCATATCCCAATTCGGGTGATTCAACGCTTCTGCGGGGGTTACTTCTTTAAATGTATCTAATGGCCGAACCCGGAATGGACCGCCACTCCCAGTGAGTAAAATGCGTTCTACATCATCCATGGTTTCACCAGAGAGACATTGCCAAATAGCGGAATGCTCACTGTCCACCGGAAAAATGTGAACACCCAATTTTTTCTTTTCCCGATCAATAATATCACCGGCCATCACCAAACTTTCTTTATTGCTGAGTGCTACATCAACCCCAGCTTTTACCGCATTCAAGGTTGGCTCCATTCCAAATGACCCTACCAATCCATTTAGCATAATATCTACATCGCTGCGGCATGCCATTTCAAGTAATCCATTGCGTCCGATAAAAATTTTAATTCCTGAGTTTTTTAATTCAGATTCGACATATAGGGCAGCATCTTTTTCAATGATTGCAATCGAATCCGGGTGATATTTTTTTGCTTGTTCAACTAATCGTTTCCCATTTTTATTAGCACTTAAAGCAGTGACGGAAAAAGCGTCACCTAAATGATCAATTACTTCTAAAGCATTGACCCCGATTGAGCCAGTTGAGCCGAGTATAGATATTTTTTTCATAATTAAAAGGTACCCACAATATTTACAGATACCATGGTATATTGGGATCCGAACCAAAGTTGCGGAATCAAACTCAAACCATCCATTGATATTTTAGTTCCAACATTAATAAAATTCGTTTGAATTTCTTTTTTCCCCTGATATTTTTTATCTAAAAGTGATTTCGGATTCGCATTTAAAATGTTCAGTCCAAAACCAACATAGACTGGAAATTTATTTAAATTATATTGACGGGTTGCACTTGCCTGTATGGCTGAAACGATTAGTGCATCATTTGAATTTAATTTCCCTGAATCCATATTTATGATCCATTTAGAAATCTCTTGGTCTTTACTCGGGTTTAAAGATAATCCCCATCCATAGGCTTGAATCGTACCTTCTTCTGCAGAATATGCTGCCATTCTTCCTCTTAGAGATAAGTTCCAAGAAACAGTCATTTTTCCACTAATCATTGGGAGAAATCCATTTGCTGATACTCCCTTTAACGTTGATAACCCTATAGCAATTCGATTCTTCTCTGTTATGTCTACAGGAAAATTGTGTGTGGCGGCAAATCCTGCTGTTCGAAATATTGTTTTGGATTTTTTCGACAAATAAGATGATTCATCCAACTGAAAAGTTGTCCATTGCCCTAGTGAAATTGACAGAATAAAAATGAAAGATATAAATTTCACCACGCCCCTCTCCGGTAAACTAAAATTAAATAATCCCTCGCTCACTGGATTCAATAAATTGTATAATCGAATTTATTTCATCCGTGGCCGGTAATTCTGCTTTTATTTTATTTAAAGCATCTGATTTACGCATTTTTGATATAAAGTACAACCGGTATGCTTTTTTAATTAGTGATCTGTTTTCATCAGAAAATCCACGGCGTTGAAGTCCAATCTTATTGATACCGCCAAAACGTAAGGGTTCACCGGCAGCGATAATGAAAGGGGGGACATCTTGAACAGCGCGATAGCCACCACCAACAAAAGAATGAGAACCAATTTTGCCAAACTGGTGAACCAAAACACCACCACCCAAATTGACATATTCTCCCAGTTCAACATGCCCGCCTAAGGTGGCTAAATTTGCCATAATAGTATGGTTTCCAATGATACAATCATGGGCAACATGTGCACAGGCCATTAATAAAACGTTGTTCCCAATTTCTGTTTTACCATAAGCAATTGTTCCGCGGTTAATGGTAACAGATTCACGAATGATTACATTATTTCCGATGATAGCTGTTGTTTTTTCACCGGCATATTTTAAATCTTGGGGAGCTTCTCCAATAGAACAATTATGATAAATAGTACAATTAGAACCCATCGTGGTTCCTTCGCAGATTGTATTGTGATTTCCGATGGTGGTACCATCACCAATGGTAACATCATCTTCTATTATTGTATAGGCGCCAATAGATATATTCTGCCCAAGATCGGCTTTAGACGATATAATTGCTGTGGAATGAATTGGGATGGTTTCAGGCTCCTGCCCGGTCCACCACCGTAGCTTTCAGCTTACCTTCTGCAACCAGTTTATCCCCAACATAGCCCTTTCCTACAAGGAATGCGGTACCCATCTTAAACTTTTCTAATATCATCTCAAGCCGAAGTTGATCGCCAGGGACAATCGGGTGACGAAATTTTGCCTCAGATAAGGAGGAGAAAAACATATTTTTTTTCATGGGATTTTTAACGCTATTCAGGACTAAAAAAGATCCCGCCTGAGCCATGGCTTCTAAAACCAATACGCCGGGCATGACTGCCTGATTGGGGAAATGCCCTTGGAAAAACGGTTCATTGATAGTGACATTTTTAATTGCTGTTAATTTTTTGCCGGGGGTAAAATCAATAATTCTATCGACTAGAACAAAGGGGTATCGATGTGGAAGAAGGTTTAAAATTGAATTAATATCAAACAAATAATCTGATGAAATACTTTTCTGAAACCGCTGACGAAGTATTTTCTTTTCATAAACTTTTTTGATCCGTTTAACCAACTCAACATTTGCAGCATGCCCACTTTTTGATGCAATTACATGCCCTTGTAAAGGCATACCTAAAAGGGCTAAATCTCCAATTAAATCTAAAGCTTTGTGGCGAACAGGTTCATTTTCAAATCGCAATTTTTTTCCGTTTAATATACCATTCGCTCCCAAACTGATTTCCTGTTTAATTCCAAATAATTCTCTGAGATTGTCTGCTTCAAACTGATCAATTTCCTTATCAACAATTACAACAGCATTATCCAGATTTCCACCTTGAATAAGACCATTTTCCTTTAACGTTTCAACTTCACTTAAAAAACAAAAAGTTCGTGCCGGTGCGATATCTTTCACAAAATTTTGTTCCAGTTGATCCATTGTGGTAAATTGCGTTCCCAATGATTTGTATTTATAATCTATCATAAATGTTATACGAAACTGATCAGATGGCATGATATGGATATCGACACCTCGTTCCGTATCGGAATAACTCACCGCTTCATCAATAAGAAGATAATTTCTAGGAGCATTTTGTTTCACAATGCCACTCTTAAGAAGCGCTTCTACAAAGTCAATTGAACTGCCATCCATCACTGGGGGTTCTTTTTCTGTCAATTCAATTAAGACATTATCAAGCCCAATTCCTACACAAGCCGCTAACGCATGCTCAACAGTATGAATCTTAACGCCATTTTCTTCAATAGTTGTCCCACGAGAAATATCAACAACATGATCTATGTCTGCACGTATTTCAGGGCTTCCCTCGATATCCATTCGTTTAAATCGAATACCAAAATCTTCGGGTGCAGGCTTAAAAGTAATTTTTGTTTCAACTCCAGTATGGAGGCCTATTCCTACACAGGAAGTTTCATTCCCGATTGTACGTTGGAATTTTATGAGATTCATTTATGACATCACTTTAAATTTTTCTTCTAATCGGTCTAATCTTTTTTTCAACTGTTTTACCTCTATATGAACAGCATCCTGCCGATTTTTTTCTCTAATATCTCGAGCAGGAACCCCAGAATAAATCTTTCCGCCCTTTAAATTCTTCATTGCCACGGTATAACAGGCAAGCACTGCACGATCACCAATTGTAATGTGATCGATCGCACCGGCCTGCCCGCCGAAAAGACAGAATTCTCCAACTTTCGTACTACCGGCAATTGTAACATGCGCCGTTAATAAACAGCCTTTACCAATAGTAACATTGTGGGCGATTTGAACACCATTATCCAATTTACACATTTCTCCGATGATTGTGTCGTCAATCGTTCCCCGGTCTATCGTGCAATTTGCACCAATTTCTACATCATTCCCAATAAGAACCTTTCCATTTTGTGGAATCTTGAAATGGACGTCTTTTTGAATGACATACCCATATCCATCAGAGCCAAGAACGGTACCGGAGTGAATGATACATCGCTCGCCGATTTTTGTCCGTGGATAAAAATGGACATTGCTTTTAATCATAGAATCATGACCAATAGCAGAATTTATATTTATCACATTGTTTGCCCCAAGGATCACATTGTCCCCGAGAATGACCCCTTTTTCAATGATGGTATATGGACCAATAGAAACATTTTTTCCTACCTTGGCATCTGGGTCAATAATTGCCGTTTCGTGAATTCCTTTTTGGGGGGGGTCTTTGGGTGAAAAATGACCCAATACTTTTGCCATTGCCATTTGAGGATTTTCCACAATTATCCCATCTTTATTCTTCAGATTCTTGATATCAGATGTAATCACGGCCGACGCCTCTGTGGATTGAACAAATTCGAAATACTTTGGATGGGCAATAAAGGTAATTGATTCAGGTCTTCCATCCTGAATCGTGGAAACACCCTTAATCTTTAATGTAGGATCGCCAACAACAGTTCCCTGAACAATGTCGGCCAATTCTTTTAACGTGGCCAATGATCGAAGTTATTTTTCGTTAGGGGAATCTTTACTATCCGATACGTTGTATTTGCGTAATTCAAATAAAACATCATCGGTTAAATCGTGGGTTGGATTTCCGTAGAGCAATGCGACCGAACCATCGATAATAAAATCGATACTTTTGGTTGCAGCCACTTTATCCACAGCGCGTTTCACCTTTGAAAGAATATCAAATTCTAATTGAGCTTGTCTGCGATAAAGCTCACCTTCAGGTCCAACCATTGTAACCTGGAATTTCTGTATAGTCTGTTCCCGCGCGATCAGTTCAGCTTCTTTTTCTTTCCGCCATTCTGGACTGCTCATCAGGCGCTGTGTTTCAAATGCTTGTTTAATGCTGTCAAGTTCAACAACCATCATATTATACTGAGCATTTACTTGGCGGTATTCCAGCTGAAGCTGTGCTTCCGCATCTTTAAATTCTTCATATTCTGCACGAATCCTATCGGATTGAACAAAGCCAATTTTATTCTGCGCCATTAGTAAAGCTGACATCATCATTGCTGCAATACTAACCGTTTTAATTGTGTGTCGAATCACTTTTAACTCCTTGATTTAATTGTCATCTTCCAAAGATGATTGTGTATTCCCATCCTTGAGGGATTCCATCTCCAGTAATATCATCAAAACCATATCCCATATCGAAACCAAGCTTTCCAATCATAGGCATAAAAAATCTGATCCCAATACCGGCAGATCGTTTAAGTTCCAGTGGATTCCTCCTTGGGAATCCCATTGGTGTTAAGAGCCGGGTGTCATTCCAAACGCCTCCTGCTTCCGCAAATACCATTGCATAAACAACCGGATTCTCAGAAAATGGAACTCTGAATTCAGTCGAATATTTCAATATGGTATTTCCACCCATTCCTCGCCCCTGTGTCGTAGTGGGTCCGATAGAATTATCCGGGTACCCTCTTAACATCGTCCCATATGGGATGCCGTTACCACCCATAATGAACCGTTCATAGGGAGGAATGTACGTAAAACTGCCACCATCCGTACTTAACATTCGAATGGTTCCCATTTTTAAAGAACTGGTTAAAACGAATTTCCAGAATGTAGGCGTATACCAGTCTAAAGTCAAAACATGTTTATGGTAGTTTTCATCACCGCCAAAAATGCCTCCAGAGAAGGTGGATATCCATGTTGCGCTCGATCCTTGTGTTGGAAATTCTGCTCGATCTCGACTATCCCGACTGATGGATTGTTTTAAACTGATACCAGTTGATTTTCGAAAATTGCCAAAATACTGGTTCAGTGTTTCTTCATCGCCACTATATTCTCTTCTTGTATAGGACATTTCCCAGTAAGCTCTAAAATAATCATCCGGCCATTTTAACCGGCGGCCCCATTGGATTGATCCACCTCGGGTTCTTTCATCGAATGGATAAAAATAAAATGAATTTCCCTGACCTCTAAATCGATATAACAGTGAAAATCCGATTCGATTAGGCGTATCGTTAAACATGGGATCCATAAACCGCATTTCTATACTTTCATATTTCCCAGGCTTACCATAATTGTTATAAACAGATACTTGTGTCCCAACATTAAATCCAAATGAAAGGATTTGCCCCCTACCCATGAAATTATTGAATTCAATGTTACCACCCCCGGTCATTCCATAAATTCCAGTAAAACCAATATTAGCACTGGCTTTATCTGAGGATTTTTCTGCAAGCGTAATGTCGAGATCAATTTCATCTTCATCAACAGGAACAACATTGGGACTCAATGATGTTGGATCGAAGTAATTTAATACATTGAGTTTTCGCATACTGCGCTGTAATAGTGTTCTGCGGAATAAATCGCCGGGGAAAACATCTAATTCCCGGCGAATGACATTTTCACGGGTTTTATCATTTCCATAAATATTGATATTCCGAATATATACTTTATTGTTTTCGGTAATGGAAAAATGAATATCGAGGGAATCATCACCTACTGGTGTAAAAAGCGGCTCAATACTGCTATACAAATAACCCCGATCCATATATAAACTTTGCACATTTTGAAATACGGCTTCCTCAAATCCTGATTTGCTATAATAGTCACCATCATTCAAGTTAAGCGTTTTTTCAAGAATTTCCGTTTCGTATAAGGAATTCCCTTCCCAGGTAAAATTTCTGTATTTATAACGACTCCCTTCATTCACGTTAATTTGAACCACCAAACCTTTTTTCTTTGGCTCATAATAAACGGAATCAGAAAGTAATGTGAAGTCTCGATATCCTTCGTCCCGATAAAAAGTAGTCAGCACATCTTTGTCTTCCGTATATTTTTTCTGATCAAAGGCTGGCGCCCAAAATTTCCACCAAGACCGAATTTTTGTTTCTTTTAGCTGCCATCGGAGCTTAATCAGGGTTAATTTTTTACGCAATCCGGCTGGGATGGGAATCCAGGATTTTGAGGCAAGCCAACCAAAATTATTGGTGTTCCCTACAATAACAATATCCTTTATCTTTACTTTTTTACCTTCTTTAATTGTAAAAATAATGTCCTGTTTTCCGTCGTCAATTTCTGATTCTGAAGGTATCATTTCACCGGTAACTTTTGCCAAGAAGTATCCATCTTCCATGTACATTTTTTTCATTTTGTTGATCGTTTTTGTCATGAAATTTGGTTTGATACGCATCCCGCGCTGAAATGAAATTTCCTCTTTAAACTTTCGATCTTTAAGCTTTTTGTTCCCCTTAAAAATGACTTTACCAAGTACGGGCGATTCTTCAACTTCAATAGAAATGAGAATGCCCTCTGGCGATTCGCCCTCAAAATGTATTTGGATATTACTGAAAACACCTAATTCCCATAAGCGTTTTACTGCACGACGAAAATCTTCTGTAGATACATCCTGCCCCGCCTGTAAACCTGCTGTATACAGAACCATATTTTCACTGGTTTCTTTATTCCCCTCGACACGAACTTCTTTTAGTTTAAAAGATGGGGGTGCCTGAGCAGCAACAAAAGCAAAAAAAATAAGTGGAATGAATTTCTTCATTGAGTGATTTGTTCTCCGGTTTGACCAAACCGACGCTGACGCGCCTGATAATCTTGAATGGAATCTATCAATGCCTTTTCTCTAAAATCGGGCCAAAAAATATCTGATAAATACAGTTCTGTGTATGCCGATTGCCACAGCAAAAAATTACTCAGTCGATGCTCACCGCCTGTCCTTATTAATAAATCCGGATCCGGCACATTTGCTGTGTATAATTCATGTGTCAATTTTTCTTCTGTAACTTGATCAATTTTCATTTCACCTGATTGAATTTTATCTGCAATACGTCTAATTGCCATCAATAGTTCCTGCCTACCGCCATAACTCAATGCTAATATTAAATTAAGACCCGTATTGTTTTGGGTCATTTCAATACCCTCAAGTATTCCTTCACAAGAATCTTTTGGTAAATCTTCAAGATTTCCAATTGAAGACAATTTCACATTATTTTTGTGAAGATTTTTAATTTCTTTTTTAATCGTTCCTAATAACAATTTCATTATAGCTGAAACTTCTTTTCGAGGGCGCCTCCAATTTTCACTAGAAAAAGTATATAGTGTCAGGTAAGAAATACCGATTTCTCCACATACGCGCACAATTTCTCTTACAGAGTTAATCCCCTCGCCATGCCCTGCTACCCGTGGCAAGTTTCTAGACTTAGCCCATCTTCCATTTCCATCCATTATTATGGCAATATGTGCCGGCATATCTCCTTGTTCAAGGATTTGTTTTTTCAGTAATGGTAACATAAGTTGGATTTCATATAAAAAGCGTTTGAAAAACAGCCCATAAATTTAACCTTTCAGACGAGCGAAATCAATGAATAATCATAGTTGTTCATCCTGAGGTTCATAAAGTTCTGCCGTGTGGTGATCAAATAGATTTACTCCCTTAGGCACAGCCATATTTTTATATTCTGATTTACACTGATAACATTCAATAGAATCTTTAATACGACGATATAACAGTAAGTCAATTATTGACAACACAATTAGACTGATTCCATATGTCCAGGGAACCAGCAAGGCGCCAATCAAAATAATAATACATCCGACAGCTTGATTAAAATCTTTTTTATAATATAGGTGTTTGCAACCACAGACTGGACATTCAGAAAAATTTAATTCACATTCAAATAAATTTGCTTTATTACAATCATTACATTTTTTTGCTTCTGTAAATGATTTTGTTTTTTTACAAACTTCACAATCCAATTGACTCATACCAAAAACCCATATTGAAGTAAGTAGTATTTAAAAAGCAAATCTCCGAATAAAATAGAAACAATAGAGACATATAACAATCCGGTTGCACTTTGGGTCGCTTGGAGATTTAAGGTGCGCCAGATAAAAAAGTTTAAAGTAATAGGAACGATATTTCCCATAAAAAAAGCTACGGCCAGTAGAAACCCATCAAATTGGAACATGAACATCCATAGGCTGTGAGAAATTCCAAATGTATCTACGATGGTATTCGTTGATAAATAAACAATATCCCAAATGGACCGAATTATCAATAAGCCCCAAAGACTCATGGTTGCTTTTTTTAGGAGGTTGATGGGTAAAGCAATAACATTTAAATACCAATGCCCCAATATCATGGCAAAGAAAACCGCTGCGGTAATCGAGGAACCCAAAAGGACAATGAACCAAACACCATTAAGGAATTCTTCATGCACAATATCTGTAACAATGCCAATCATCGTGCCCACGCCAAATAAAGAAATGGCAGTAATCACCATATTGTTTATGTTGGTCGAATTCCAATATAAAGCGGTCACAATCATAAAAGCGCCAAACCAGATCCATACATAAATATTTATTATAAGACTTGGATCCAAAAAATGAAATGCAGCCACACCCAAGGCTCCCACCACACAGCACATGCCAAGATTAAAACGATAAAAACCAGAATCTATTTTTTTTAAAGGAGTAATCCAAAGAAAGAAAGGATATATAATCGCGAAGCCAAGAAATATAAAAACAATAATATCAGTAAAGTAATTGAACATTAGTTCAGTGCATTCATTACCTTTTCAGCAATGGATTGATATATTTTTGATACATGAGATTCGGGGGTCTTGCTCACGATGGGTTCACCTGCATCTGTGGCCTCCATAATCTCTTGTGCTAAGGGAATTTCGCCCAATAATGGTACATTTAATCGTTCACTTTCAGATTGTCCACCACCTCGTTTAAACAAATCAATTCGGATAGAAAACTGGCCATCAGGGTCAATCTTTGGCTGTTTACCTTCAATCGTAACATGGCTTCCCTTATCAACTTTACCTTTAATAAAAAGACCGGACATATTTTCAATAACTCCCAAAACAGGTGTGTGAACTTTTTTAAACATGTCGGCGCCTTTTCGTACATCAGCCAAGGCAATATCCTGAGGTGTTGTTACAATCACAACACCATCAATTTTTAATTTTTGTGTCAATGTAAGATGAATATCTCCAGTTCCAGGCGGAAGATCAAGAATTAAATAGTCTAATTCTCCCCATTCTACATCACGAAAAAATTGTTCTGTCATCCGGGAAACCAATGGACCTCGCCAAATAACCGGCGTTTGATTACCGCTAATAAACCCAAAACTCATAATCTTCATTCCTAAATGAACAAGGGGAATAAGCTTTCGATCTTGTGTTAATTCCGGCTGTTCCTGGATTCCCATAACAATCGGAAGGGAAGGCCCATATATATCTAAATCCAAAAGGCCAACAGAGTGGCCGGTATTTTTAATACAAAGAGCCAAGTTTGCTGCAACAGTAGATTTTCCAACCCCGCCTTTCCCACTGGCAACTGCAATTATATGTTTAACTCCATTCAAAGGTGGTGGTGGTTGCTGTTCCGGGGATTGGGGAGCCTGAGGTTGAGGAGAGGATGGGGCGCCCTCCTTAACAGTTACTTTGATATTTTTAAATGAATTTGTTTCCCCAATTACTTGGTTAACGCTATCAATAACAGCCGATTTTTTTTCTTCATTCTGTGTAGTGATTTTTAACCGAACATTAATTGTATCTCCATCTATTGATACATCGTCCACCATACCAAATGAAACAATATCCCGACTGAATCCTGGATAATTAACCGTTTTTAATAATTCAAGTATTTTATTTTTATTCATAGTAAGACAAAAAAACGACTGTTGAGAAACCAACAGCCGTTTCAAAAAGATTCAAAAAAAATA
>JAPYOT010000014.1:26152-34423 GCA_029938045.1 Fidelibacterota bacterium
AAATAATCATAGTTAATTTTGTTGAATTTATTCCATTCTTCAGGTACTTCACTTTCCTCGAAAATTGCTTCAACGGGGCATTCTGGTTCACATGCGCCGCAATCAATACATTCTTCAGGGTCAATATAAAGTTGTTTTCCTTCCGGATCGAATCCATCTTCTTTTGCTTCGGCACCGGCACCTGTTTTATCGTCTGGTCCATGGATACAATCAACCGGACAAACTTCTACGCAAGCTGTATCACAAGTTCCAACACATGGTTCTGCTATAATGTAGGTCATTATTTTCTCCTATTAAAGTGGTTTTAAAACCTTCAGGAAATTAAACTATTTTTTATATAACTAAAAAAGGCTTTTGGTGATAAAAAGTTTTTTCTTTTAACTTCCGTCCCTAGATATAAGTATTTATTATGACAAACACATCTAACTACAATCATTACAAATCGATACCTGATCCAGCAGAAAAGGTTAATTTTAAGAAAAAAAAACCGAAACTCATCGCAGTCGTTGACGAGGATAATTGCACCGGATGTCAGGTCTGTGTACCCTTTTGTCCCGTCGATTGTATTGAACCAATCCCAGTAGAAAAATATGGTATTCCAATTCCACCGGTTCAAGTTCGCCATGATGAATGTATCGGATGCCAAATTTGTGCCAAAGTATGCACAAAACTAACTTGGGATGCAATTCGTATGATTAAAACCGAAGAATTTGAAGATATATACGATATGACGCTCTCCGGCTGATTTGCCATTAGCCGTCAAACCCTTTACTCTGGTCATCGACCAAGGAACTTCTGCTACAAAAGTTTTTTTATTTAATTCTGTTCATCGCGTGGTCTTTAATTCTCGATTAAGACATTCCCTAAAGAATTCAAAACCGGGACATGTAGAGGCAGATGCACTAACGATTGCTCGCTCTTGTGAAAAATTAATTCGCGAAACGATTACCTACGCTAAAAACAAAAATATTAATATTGCTTCTGCAGGTATTGCAGTTCAACGATCCACTTTTTTATTCTGGGATCGTAATACCATCAAGCCCCTCACGCCAGCCCTGAGTTGGCAAGATGGCCGGGCGACAGATATCGTGGAGAATTTAAAGCCATATTCTGAGTCAATTTTCAAAATTTCCGGTGCACCGCTTAACCCTCACTTTGGGGGTCCTAAATTTACTCACCTAATCAATCGTTCAACTTCTCTAAAAAATAAAATCGAAGATGGCTCAGCTGTATTTGGTACAATCAGTGCATTTGTTACTCACTATTTAACGGGTAATTGTTTAGTGGATGAAACGGTTGCATCACGATTTATCATGATGAATTTAGATACCTGCGAATGGGATCAAAATTTATTAAACTTATTCGGCGTTCCAAAAATTTGTTTACCACAATTAGTTCCATCCGAATATAATTATGGATCCATAAAATATGATGATTTTTTAATCCCTTTACAAATTGTGATCGGAGATCAACAGGCTGCATTGATTGGTCAGGGTGGTTTTAAAACGGGGTTCGTTGCAATGAATTTTGGTACATCAGGCTCTGTACAAATCAATGCAGGTCAGCAACCGGCTCACATAGATGGCTTAATCAGCAGCGTCCTGTTTTCCAATGCCAATGAAAGATTATATTTGCTTGAGGGAACAGTTAATGCCTGCAATGCACTTTTTTATACTTTGGAGGATGAATTAGACATCCCTCATAAAGAGATGCGGTGGTATCACCGCTGTACGAAAACAGAAACAAATGGCGTTTATGTACCTTCCGCCACTGGGATTGCATCCCCCTATTGGATTGATCATTTGAAAATTGTATCTGAGGGTTACGGGGAAGATCTCCCCAATGAAATTATTCGAGCAGGAATGGAATCAATTGGATTTCTCGTGAACGATATATGGAATTTAGTAAAAACTCATTTAAACATTATGCCTGAAAGTGTGATGGCAAGCGGGGGGGGAGCGCGAAACCCTTTATTGCAATTCATATCGGATTTGACAGGACTCACTATAACCCATAGTATAATGAAAGACCGAACGGCTCTGGGAGTCCATGCATTATTAAATCAATCTTTAACAGGATCCTTGCCGAATATAAAAATTGATTCAGATAGTGGGTTTACACCAAAAATAAATGTTAAGAAAAAAGATGAAAAAATTGCCAGGTGGCAAATTGCGCTCAAAAAAGCAGGTGTATTATAAAACGCTTTTAATCCGCTAATCTGATCAAAGCGCTTCTTTTAAAAAACACATTATCTGTTTTTCATCTATTTCTCCCATAATAATACCAACATTATTTTGGTCCCCATTCTTAATGATAATGTGAAAGGGTGCTCCCCAACCACGTGTATCTCCCAATGCTTTCCTGAAATGATAAAATTGGGTGCGATTTCTTTTTTCTTCATTTTTTTCACCCAATTCTCCAAATGCAATGGGCATCTTCAATTCATGCTTTTTAACGAATAATAATGATTTTTCTTTCGACGAATAATCCATCGTTAAAACAATTTTCAACCCCATCGCCTCATAATTTGAAAATAATTTTTTTATTGTGATTGCATCATAATGACAGTTTGGACACCATTCTGCAAAGAATGAACAAAGAAGTACTTTTGAATTTTTTAAATAGGTTTTTATTTTATCTGACTTTTTTTTATTGTGTAAATCTACCAATTGAAAATCGGTGAGAACACCAATTAGTCTTTCATCTATTTTAGTTGATTCTAAATCTACCCTCCGTAACAAAGCATATTCATGAGGTCTGTCTGATATAGACATTAAATTAATTTAGTAATTATTTGTATCCTACAATTATAATAATTATAAGGAGCATTAATAGACATAAATTTCTAAAGAGGCTAAACTTCTGGCGAGTAAATTCATTGTTCATATCCTCATGAATTAATTTGGCCCTTGATATGTGGCTAAAAACAACCGCTGCGAGCCCTACAATTATTTTTAACTGAAGCCACCCCGAGTGAAGCCAATGAGTTTGCTCGATCATCATCAACACACCAGTCAGGGGGATAAAAAACGATGCCGGCATTTCCACTTTTGTGATTATATC
Source organism: Fidelibacterota bacterium (assembly GCA_029938045.1). Taxonomy (GTDB): domain Bacteria; phylum Fidelibacterota; class Marinisomatia; order Marinisomatales; family TCS55; genus TCS55. Next base: position 29,216 of record JAPYOT010000014.1, read on the forward strand.
TAGGATTATATCTTTATCTTTAATTTCTTCTTTGGACCAAATTATGGATACAGTCAATGCTGTACCAAACCACGCCGCCATTCCAATTAAATGCAATAATTTTAATGTAGTATAATATGTAATCAATCTAAGTTTAGCCTTTATTGATCAATTAAAATTGATATTTTTCCCCTTACTAGTTTCTGTAATTCATTCAAACTCAAGTGTTCGTATTCTGCCTGCACAATTGGATCACCAAATACCGTGGTTAATACGCCTGGTGTAATCCGCCAATCATTTTTATTTTTTGCCTTATATGCACCAATAAGCCCAACGGGTACTATAGTGATTCCCGTATTTTTTGCCACATGAAACGCGCCTTTCTTAAAGGGACCCAATTTACCTGTAAGCGTTCGGGTCCCCTCTGGTGCTATCATCATTGAAGTCCCTTTTTTTATGGCCTCTTCCAATTTATCCATACTCGTAATTGCTGTATTCAGCTTTTGTCTAACAATAGGAATCACACCATACTTTTTGACTAAATATCCCCATACAGGATAGGAAAATTGTTCTACGGCACCAACGCCTGTAAAGTAATGGCGTATTCCTGCAACCAACATAAATCCATCGAACAAGGATTCGTGATTCATTAAATATAAATAAGGGCCTTTTCCCGGATCTGGAGCAGTGCCTCTTACTCGAAACCATTGGCCACCAAAAAGCATAAATAATCTAGCAAGAATCCGCGCCAGGAAATGAAGCCGATAAGAGGGTAAAAAAATAATGGCAATGGAATAAATAATGGCTCCAAATATAAACATCATTGCCCATAGGGGCCAAAAAAATATAGAGAAAATTGCTCTAATCATTTCTTAATTCAACCAATTTGAATAATTTATGATTTGCCTTCGAAAATGCGTATTGATTTAAATCAGAAAAAGAAACCCACTTCTCGGTATTTTTAGATAAAGGTTGGTCTTTTGCCTGACAGTTATATAACAATACATTCATTTTAAAATGGGTGAATGTGTGATTTATCATTCCTAATTTATGACCAACCTTAATGGTTAACCCAAATTGATCTGCTAATTTTATTTTTAATAAATCCTCCGGTATTTCACCATTAACTAATTCAATATTTGGTAATTCCCACAACCCACCCAATAGTCCTTTTAAGGGTCTTTTAGTAATGAAAATATTATCGCCATGACTAACCAGCGCAGCAGCTATTGTTTTGGTCGGAATTGTTTTTGGGAGAATTTTTTTGGGGTAAGAAAGTGGATGTCCTGATTGGAATGCTTTACATGAAAAATGGAAGGGACAATCAACACAAATAACTTTATTTGATTTGCAAATGTTACTACCCATATCCATTAGAGCCTGATTGATTTCACTCGGGTTACCTTCCTTTACCAATTTTGTTAAATAATTATTAATTCGTTTAAGATTTCGGGAAGTTTGATTTTTAACTCCTAGTACTCTAGCAATAATTCTAGATTGATTCCCGTCAACAGCGATATGGGTTTGGTCAAAAGCAATAGACATCACTGCACCAGAAATGTATACGCCGACTCCTTTTAATGATTTAAAATCCTCTATTTGTTTGGGAATTACTCCCTTATGATTATAGAAAATATCTTTAATGGCTTCATGAAAATTTCTACATCGTGAATAATACCCTAACCCTTCCCATATTTTTAAGAGATTATCTATATTTTCTAAAGCGACTGATTTAATTGTTGGATAATGGTTTATCCATTTTTCATAGTATGGAATGACGGTTTCAACTTGGGTTTGCTGCAGCATGACTTCAGACAACCATATTTTATAAGGATCACTCGTCCGCCTCCATGGCAAATCCCGCTTGTTTAAGCTATACCATTGCAATATCATTTTATTTGTATTATACACTATTAATTGTTCATTTTATATTTTGTAACTATCCAATGAAATGTTGATAATATTTCCTTCACCTCATCCTGATCTTCCATGGGAATATGATGAAATATATCCAATCCAAACTGATCAACTTCAGCTTCAATTGTTTTTTGCAATTGCTCGCCGGATTTGGTTACAGATACCAACATAGATCGACCATCTAATGGGTTTTTATTTTTCAACACAAACTTATTCTTAATGAGAACATCTATTAATCGGGTAAGAGTGCTGTTTTCAACACCAATTCGATGGGAAAGTGATGTCATATCAATCCCATCTGTTGGGATTGAAGACATAAGCATAATTTGTGGCAGTGTGAGATTTAAGCTTTTTGCTTTTGTTCGGAAAAGCGATTGGAGGTCAATCAGAAATTGTTTGAGTAATTCACCGAATTCCATATTTGTATATTACAAATAAACTATATAAGAATCAAGTGAACTCAATTAACTAATGCGCCGTTATGAATGCTTCCATCAGGCTTTAATAGCACAATATTGCCATTCTTATCTTCTGCGCCCATTACGAGCACTTCCGAAGCAAATGGCCCAATTTTCTTTTTTCCTAAATTAAAAACGGCTATAACTTGATATCCAAGCAACTCGTCCACAGAGTAGTTTTTTGTTATTTGTGCGCTTGAACATCTTTTTCCTTGAGTACCAAAATCAATTATGAGTTTGTAGGCTGGCTTTTTGGCTTCAGGAAAATCCTCAGCCAATACAATTGTACCCACCCTCAATTCAAGTTTTCCAAAATCTTTTATCTCAACCATGTGAAAACCCTTTATTTATTTTGAAAGAGACCACAATAAGGCCATGTGGTCAGAATATACAATTTTCAATGACTCCAATTCACTTTTGTTTAAACTATGCCCGGCAAACTTCCGGTGGTCAAACCGATACTCCCCCATCACATACCATTGTCCTGGAATCAGTAATTCATCGTTCCGATAGATGGCAATGGGGTCAGGCCCATTCAAACCAGTCGTGGGGCCATACATAGACACTTTATTGACAATCCCGTCATTTTCAAACCAAGTTGAGTCCGTTGATGATCCATCGGCATAAAAAGCCTTTTTCAATCCCATAAGCCGGGCATTTGCTCTGATAATATAAGACATGCTTTTATCCGGCACATGATGGTTTGATGAAGAATCCAAAACTGTATTGCTGGTTATAAATGAAAAATAATATATATCCGGGTTTGCTGTGCAAAACGAATTCATTTGGCGAGCTCCCTCCACACTCACATCCCAAGAAACAATGTTTTTAGTCCCCCATGCTGGGTGCGCTCTCATTCGTCTGAAATAGTCTACCCAAGTTTCGTTATCTGCTCTTTCAAATCCCCATTGTTCAAGGTCAAAATGATAAAATGAATTCCCAACGACTGACGCTAAAGCAATAAAATCCTGTAAAAAGGGGATTCCGGTTGTTACAATATTAGAAAGGGTCGTACCATTATGCGGGGTCGAAATTGATGTGATGGATCTAATCAATCCCTGATGGGCTACGCCTAATAAATCACTATCCTCTTTTACTCCAGAGGAATCAAGTATAGAGGTCCTTAACATATAATCCAACATTCGAATCGTCTGCCCGCCCATACTATGCCCAATTAAATGCACAGGATGATTCTTATCCCATTCTGGATATAGGCCGGGATACGACTTTCCCTCCGGTTTGCGAACCAGTCCGTATAATTCGGAATGAGCTTTCCCGTAATCTACTTGATCGCCTTTAATCTGGCAATAAAGTTCAACTGCCCGATCCCAATTTGAAGAAACGGGACCAACGCTGGCTGTAAAGACAGTATATCCCTCATTCTTTAAATATTGTTCGAAATCATCTTTTCCGCCCCAATAGCGATAATTACCCATTTCTTCTCGGCCCCATCCCATGAAACCATGAACCAATATGATCGGATACTTATTTTGAGCAATAATCAATTCACCGGTAATGACAGTAAATAGAATAATTAAATATACAATCCGATTTAACACTGGGGTTCCCTCAGTCAATTATGCCATAGGAAATCATCGATTTCTTATTCATAATACCATCCAAAAAGGATCATCATTTCATCTGTAGATAAAAAACCGAACCTAACGGATTGGTCAGTTGGATTATCATACGTTGCTATAAGTTTAAATCCTTCTCCCGCATTTAATTCAATGGGGGGATCAAAATTAAGAATTGGCGGATGGGACCAGTCATCCGTCCAATAAACCACTTCGCCATCTCGAGATCCACCCGATAATTTTACTACAAATTCAGTCATTTTTTCGTGAGCATGAGAAAATACTTGTCCAACATAAATTTTACCCGATACTCTGAACGTTCGTTCCAGTGTGGTGACTTTTTTCGGCGGCAGGCTGAAATTCATATGAGACATGGTGAACAGTTCGGCTACATGCTGAATTTCTGATTTTTCAATTGTATGAATATTGCTAAATACTTCGCCTATCATCACAGAATCGGTTCTATTTACATAATGGACATTCTGATCTAGCCCAAATTTTGATGGTAAACGCAAACCTACCCCAAGCGGCATTTTATAATCTAGCCTTGGCCATTGGGTTCCCCCGAAAAATTGATGTTTTATCATGGTTAAAAGGGTTGGGGTATGGATAGCGCCGTCTGAATCCCGGAGTTCCCGATCTACACCAGATGCAGGTAAATCACCCTGCTTGGTATCATTTTCAAATGAATAGAGAATGAAGTGATGGCTACCGGGACGCATTTCAATTTGAACGCGATTAACAAACACATCTTCAGTTAATTGAGTGTCTGTATAATGAAAGAATTCCCGTTCGAAATTGGGAGGGACATCAAATGGGCCAAGGTGAAGTTGAAAACCCGTTTCAGGTGGTTCCAATGGTTGAAACGGCGAAGGTTCATATCGGTTCGAATCCAGTAAAAGTTTTTCGTCTACCACAATACCATCTTCAGGCGCCCCTGCTTCAATCCATGCCTTTACAAACAGCAACTGTCCATCGGTTAAAAAGTTTTCTCCCGGTGGCATCATCTGTCCATAATCCTGATGATCGCTTAAGTAATGGTCACGATCATGAGCATTAATTTTTTCCCACAAAAAACTTTTCGATAGACCTTTGAGGCCCCCTTCATTGCTAACAATAACTAAATTTTCACTTTTGGCCGCAAGATTTTTTGGCGGCACTCCTACCATTGCACTATATGATGTGCCTTCACTTAATATTAATCCAGATTGTCTTGCAATGACACTACCCTGTATATGGCAATTTGCACATTCAGGTGTCAATATTTCTTTCTGAAT